>CAZFWL010000516.1:0-3433 GCA_964522775.1 uncultured Halomicronema sp. | reverse complement strand
GAGCGAGCACTGGAGCGGGCTCGCACTCTAGAGCGTTTGGACTGGCAACAAACCTCTGTTTAACAGCGTTTTCTTTGAGTTTTCTGGAAGCTTTTCCGTGAAAACTCACTCTCGCGTAGTCGCAGCCTGCCTTTGTTGACACAAACAGGGGTAGGCTGTTTTATCGGATGACATTTAGGCGATCGCTCGCCTAACCCTTCAACTATTAACTTTTGATTTTTCGACTAGCTATGGCCATCAAAGTTCTGATTCCTACCCCCCTGCAAAAATTCACCAACAACGAAGCGACGGTCGAATGCGACGCCGCTAATATCGCGGGGTTGATGGATACTCTGGATTCCCACTTTCCCGGTATCAAAGCTCGCCTCTGCGACGACCAAGGCGAACTGCGCCGCTTTGTGAATTTCTACGTCAACAGCGAAGATATCCGCTTCTTAGAGGGCAAAGACACGGCTCTGAGCGATGGCGACGAGGTCAGCATTGTGCCTGCTGTTGCTGGGGGCTAGGCAATCGCTTTCCCATACCGGGAAAATTACTACGGTTTGTCTGCGATCGCGATCGCTCTTCAGACTAGAGATTCATAATAGAGGTGTAGAGATGTCAGCCTGAGTCTCTGCACCTTTTGCGTAATGGCCGCGATTCTTTGGTCATACCGCAGGCTTTCAGGAGGGCTATTGTCATGACGACCCATCATCGCATCATTGGGATTGTCGGCAGCTATCGCAAACATGGCACGATCGACACAGCCGTGACGGCAATTCTGGACGCCGCCGAAGCTGCTGGCGCAGAAACCCATAAGATTTACCTGCAAGACCAGTACATCGAGTTTTGTACTAATTGCCGCGCCTGTTTACAGGAGCCAGGACCGCAGCGGGGCACCTGTGTATTGGCAGACGACATGGCAGCAATTTTAGATGAACTAGAGACTGCCGATGGCTTGGTGATTGGGGCACCGGTCAACTTTGGCCATGTGAATGCCCTCACGCAAAAATTCATCGAACGTTGCGTCTGTTATGGCTACTGGCCTTGGGGACAAAAGGCCCCAACGGACCGCCAGTCTCAAATCACCAAACAGGCGGTGTTAGTGTCTTCAAGTGCGGCGCCAGGATGCTTGGCTCGTTGGCTGACTAATGTGACCAAAACATTGCGGCAGTGGGCCAAGCTGCTGGGGGCTCGACCGATTGGCACGTTGTGGATTGGCATGGTCGATCCGCAAGCGGCTCAGTTATCCCCGCGAGTACAGCGTCGAGCTCAAAAATTGGGTCAGCGCCTTGCGATGGCCTAGTTTTGAAGACCTGTAGCGAACTGGCAACAGGGCGATCGATCGCTCAGCTCGCTGACCAAAAGTCAGTGATGTCGTATCCCAGTTCTTGAATGAGTTCTCGCAGCAGTGGCATGCTCAGACCAATGACGTTGGTATGGCAGCCGTCGAGCTTTTCGACAAAGCAACTGCCTTTGCCATCGATCGCAAAGGCTCCGGCACAGCCCAACGGTTCCCCAGTGGCAACGTAATCAGCGATTTGGCGATCGCTAACATTAGCGAAGTAAACCTGGGTCACACGACAGCGAATGACGGATGTTTGATGAATCGTGTCGATGAGGACATGGCCGGTATACAGTTCCCCGACGTTGCCGCGCATATGTTGCCAGCGGGCGATCGCCTCAGCCGGACTATCGGGTTTGCCGTAAATTTGGCCATTAAAGGCTAGCACCGAGTCACACCCCAGCACCAATGCCCGCTTGAACTGCGGCGCTACAAGCTCCGCTTTGCTCTGGGCAAGTGTGTTGACTAACTGCGCGGGTTCCGTAATTTGAACTTGGTCTTCGTCGAAATTGCTCGGACAGGTATAGACAGAAATGCCAGCATCCGTCAGCAACTTTCGGCGCGCGGGTGAAGCTGATGCCAGCACAAACTGCAAGTCTTCCATAAATCAGCCAGCCGAATGAATGCTAGAGCGGTCGTGAATTAATCTACGGAGAACGAGGTGACGGACTGCTTCATTAAGTCAGCCATCTTGTCCCACCGGCTCTCGATAGTTGAAGCATTGTAGGTGAATAATTTACCGCGGCGAACTACAACGCTGGCCAAGTTATGGCGGGTCCCAGAGGGCAGATCGGCAATGTATTCAAGGATGTAATAGAGTTCGCCCTCACGCTCGAATTCCACTGCATTGGCTAGTTCGACGTCTCGTTCCTCACCAGTCATGGCATTCAAGCTTTTGGAGAGTTTGTAGCCAACTTCCGTCGGGGTCCCCAAATCTTTCAGCGTTTGACCCTCGGGGACATCGCTAATCACGACGCTGATGTTTTCGGTTTCATTCACAATGTCGTGAAAAACGACATCAGCATTGCCAGAGACTTTGACTTCAGTCCACCCAGCTGGATAGAGGAACCGATAACCGTCGTAAGTATCGGTATAGGCCTGCAAGCCTCCTCCAGCGCCTACACAGCCCTGTAGGACTAGGGCTGTCACCACTAGAAGTACAGCTGTGAGTCGTTTCAACATAGGTCTTTCTCAATACGTGCGATCGCCAAACACTATCTTCTCACCTCATGGAAGGAATATTGAAGGAAAACCCGAATTGCTTAGCGGTAATTAGCCGCTTAGTTTTTGCCAAATAGTAGAGGCTCAGTATCGTCACATGACTATCGTGACTGAAGGGTTCACTAACTGGGCAAGGTCGTTGCTTTAGCTATCGGTTTGGTGAAGAAAAGCAAATGCTGTTGGGGGAGCGATTCGTCTGTTTTTAACCACTCGAACCCGACGGCTGACAACTCGCGTTTGACTTGAGCCTCGCTCATTTTGTGCAGTCGCTTGATCATGACTAACGGATTTTCCGCTCGATATTCAGTCAGGACGACTTGGCCACCTGGTTTGAGCGCAGCCCAAAGGTGTTCCATCATTTCGTGGGGATACTCGAATTCGTGGTAAGCGTCGACCATCAGAGCTAAGTCAATACTTTCAGCGGGCAAGTTCGGGTCAGCGATGGTGCCTAGAACCGGCTCGATAGCAGTGAGCGATGTTTCGGCAATGCGCTGTTGAAGCAAGTCAATCATTTCTGACTGCACATCGACAGCAAAGACCTTACCGTCGGGAACTGCTTGCGCCAGCCGCTGGGTCATGTAACCACTACCCGCGCCAATATCCGCCACGATCGCATCCGGTGGGAGGGACAATAAGTCAACCACTGATTGCGGATGCTCTTGCAACTCACGACTGGGCCGTTCTAGCCAGTAGGCTCCCTCATACCCCATTACCTGGGCAATTTCGCGCCCCATGTAGACCTTGCCGATGCCGTCTTGGCTCGACTGCTTGTAGCGGTAGGTTGTGTCGCTATCGGTGAAGGGGCTGCCCTGACAAGCCCACAGGGTCAGGCAGCAACAGCCCAGCATCACCCAGCGGAGACTGATTTTTAAGAGGGGATTCATGACG
>CAZFWL010000515.1:0-3434 GCA_964522775.1 uncultured Halomicronema sp. | reverse complement strand
TACCCGGTTTGCGGACTGGGGCAAAGCCGACGTTCAGACGATCAGCCAACGGCATTCCAAAGATAAAGCCCCGCGACTCAATCCCCACCACGTAGTCCGGCTGTAGCTCGCTGCATTCCGTTTCGAGCAAGTCGATCGCATGCTTCAGGGCGCCCGGATTGCCTAGCAGTGTCGTAATGTCTTTGAACGAAATGCCCGGTTTCGGAAAGTCAGGAATTTCGCGAATGACCGACTTGAGATCCATAGTTGATGGTGAGGGGGTGAAGGGACAGCCGAAACGTGCAGACAAAAGCACCGTAATCCTACCACTGTCGACGTTAGCGATCGCTGTCGGGCGGCAGCGGTGGCGGCGCAGAGAAATTGGCAAACCAGCCTTGTCGCCAGAAAAAGGTGAAGAGCACGAGTGCGATCGTACCCATCACGCCCAGACAGAGCGGATAACCCCAATACCAATTGAGTTCTGGCATGTTGAATGGGGACGCCTCGGGGTTGAAATTCATGCCGTAGACTCCCGCGATAAAGGTGAGAGGAATGAAAATCGTGGAGATGACCGTTAGCAGTTTCATCACGTCGTTCATGCGATTGTTGACTGACGATAAATACACATCCATTAGGCTCGACGAGACTTCGCGATAGGTTTCCAAGATGTCCAAAATCTGGATGATGTGATCGTATACATCCTGCAAATAAATCCGGTTCTCTTGGGTGAGAAAGTCGCTGCCATCGCGAATTAAGCTGTTGATGACCGTACGTTGGGGCCAGATATAGCGCCGCAGCATCAGCAATTCACGCCGCAGCTCGTGAATGTTTTGCAGGGTTTGGCGAGTCGGGCGCATTACCACCTCGTCTTCTAACGCTTCGATATATTCGCCGTATTGCTCCAACACGGGAAAATAACCATCCACCAACGTATCCAGCAAGGTATAGGCGAGGTAGCCCGCGCCGCGCTGTCGCAATAGCCCCAAATTGCGCTTGAGGCGATCGCGCACTGGATCAAAGCAATCCCACAAGCTCTCTTCTTGCATGGTGAGCAGGACGTTGTGCTGCAAAATAAAGCCCACTTGCTCTGCGATAAAGCCATGTCCCCGTTTAGAGGGACGCACCATATGCACAATCATGAGCAACTGGTCGTCGTACAAGTCGAGCTTGGGGCGATGGGGCACATTCACCACATCTTCCAGGAGTAAGGGATGGAGGTGGAAAATGCCGCCCACTTGGCGCAGCACTCCTTCGGTGCCGAGGCCGCGCACATCGAGCCAGCACACCATTTCTTGCTTGAGATAAGGTAAACACTCGTCCGGTTGGCGCAGCGTTTTTTGCACCGACTGCTTAGCGTCATAGCTGATCAACACAAGTTCAGTGGGCTCGGCATCGTCGGGAATGTTGAGCGTTCCTGGCAAGCTACCGGGTAAATCGTAGTTGTAGTCCAGTAGGTCAATTTCTTCCTCCGTCATTTCTGGCTGCATAAACGGGAGTTTGACCGACAGTAAGGTCTTGGCATCGCTACGATTGGACGAGTCCGAGGGCTGCTGCTTGCTCATGAGATCACTGGCAAAGTCCGTCTTGAGCATAACGAGGTGTTGCCGCGATCGCCCCTAAATTTTCAAGGCGATGTAAAGTTTCTGCTGGCCGATCAGTATGCTGACTACATTCCAGTGCAATCGGTGAAATGCTTAACTGACCAGCATTTCCTGATTTAGCTTCATCGAGACTTTACAAATACCGGGTCAACTTCACCAGAACCTAAAATTTTCCCACCAGAGAAAGTGTTATCACTGATACGTTTTCAATCTGTTTTAGTGTTTCTGGCTACAGAAGGGTCGTCGCTGTGCATCTGTATAGCCTAATGGGGTTGAGGATCCTCTGTTGAGCTGAGCCTTCTGTTTAGTCACAACATTTGATGAATGTCTGCTTTCACTGCGGTTGAAATGCCTGGGGGAGTTTACAGGCGCAATCATGCCTGCTGACGGCACGCTCACGTTTTAATAGGGCGGTTTAAAATCATGAAAATTACAAATCTCAGAGTTCAAAAAAATCGGTATTTTGCCCGGGCGATCGCTCACCTGGTTTGGGAAAATTGTGACCTCCCGCCCCAAGAAATCTACTTCGAAGTCCCGAGTCAATATGCAGATTTGATTGATAGCAACCCCGACGCCTTCTTCGTGGCGGGTTGTTTGCCCGCGATGTATTACGGCGAAAGTCGTCTGTATATGGAAGAGGCCGTTTGCCCTGAGTTGCAATTAGGCATGACCACGGCGCTCGCCTGGATTCATCATTGGTTTCAGGTGGGCAACCCCGATTTACAGTTCGACTGTCCCGTTCGTGCGCTGGCTAACTCACCGATGAACCCGCAGCGCACCGCTTCTTTCTTTACCGGGGGCATCGATTCTTGGAGCAATTTATTAAATAATCACCAGCATTATCCCCAATCTCATCCTGGCTACCTGCAAGACTTGTTTATGGTGTATGGCTTGCAGAATATTAAGCGCTCGAGTTTTGAGCGAGCGGTCAAGCAGTTTCAAACTGCGGGCTCACCGTTGGGAATTAATTTCATTCCCGTCTACACCAATATCTATGCCTACCTGCTTGAGCTCGATGGCAATGCTGGCTTTCCGTTTTGGCAAAATGCCTACAATGGCGCAGCCTTAGCCGCGATCGGGCACATCTTTCATCAACAGTACAGCGCCATTTCCATCGCCTCTGGCAACGATATTCCCAACCTGGTACCTCTCGGCACCCACCCCAATCTTGACGTTAATTTCAGCAGCTACAATCTGCGCATCACCCATGACGGTCTGACCTTGTCTCGTCTGGCCAAGACTCAATTAGTCGTGCAATCCGAGTTCGCTCTGGCAAACCTTCGGGTTTGCGACATGCCTGATATTCCTGAAGACAAGCAAAACTGTGGTGTTTGCGAGAAGTGTATCCGCACTGCCCTCACCCTGGAAGCGCTAGGGTGCCTGCAAGATACGAATGTCTTTCCTTATCAACGGGTGACCCCGCAGATTGCCGAAAATATGTATATCAAACATACTGGCGTCGAAGGAATCTACCAGGACTTGATTCCGTTGTTGGAAGCTAGAGGTCGCTCAGATTTGGTGCAGGTTGTGCAGTCAAAAATCCGGCGTTTTCATCTCGAACGCTTGGATGGTCGACTCTGTGGGGGATTGATTTTCAGCTTTGCTAAACGATTGAAATCGTTGCTGGTGAAAGAACAATCAGGGTGTTCAGATCTGGAAATCAGTCTCAATTTATCGCCTTCGTTTGAAGAGAACTTGAGCTAAATCCAGGCCCGAGCACTCTCATTGGCATCGTCCTAACCGACATTCAACCCACTCCTCATCGCTTTGAGTTGCCCCCAAGGGACGGAAAAGGTCTGAAAAATCATCGATCGCTCACTGACATTGACTAGACTGGAAAATATTTCTTTTTAG
>CAZFWL010000514.1:0-3438 GCA_964522775.1 uncultured Halomicronema sp. | reverse complement strand
AGTCCCTCGCGATTGATTGGGCTGCCGATTACGCGGTTGCAGGGCAATCGTTGTACTCAGCCTATCGTCAGTTACTGGCGGCTCTGGGCCTCACGCTGACGACGCCTCGCCCCGCGCAGCCTTATAACCTGCTGCTGACCCGTGACTGGATGATGGTGGTCGGGCGATCGCTGCCCGGCTACGCTGGCATTGGCGTTAACAGCCTGGGCTATGCTGGCTGGCTGCTGGTCAAAACCCCAGCCGAGTTGGAAAAACTGAGCCAGATTGGCCCGCTCAATTTATTGACTCAGGTCGGCCTACCTCACCCCGAGAATTAGCTGCTGCCGAAGTGAAGGAAACAAACTTTTTTGACGGTTCGGCACGAACGGTTTTGTTCGTCGTTGGCACTGATAATGCTGACAATCTGTCAATAAAAAGCCGACTCCGTTAGAAGTCGGCCTCAAAAGAATATAGTTGCTCTCTCAAGTGGGAGGAAACGACGTCTCTCAAAACGTCGATGAAGCGGTGTTTCCCGATTCATCTCTCTCACACATGGCATTGTATCAAGCCACACAGATTTTTTGTCATAAATCTTCAGAATTTTCGTCAGGTTATCTTACCCACCTTATGAACAATCATGGGTTTAGGGCAGATTTATCTGATATAAGCTCATGAAATCCTGACAGCGATCACCTCAAGGCGCAACCAAAGTGGGCTCTGTTGGGGCTGCATCAGCCAGTAGTTGAGGCTGAATCTTTGTCGGCTGCCCCCACAGCACCGTCTCGTGGGTGTAGGTCACCATGCCAGGTAGCGCGCCCTTTGGCTTGTACACGTATTTAGGTTGAGTAAACACAACGGGTACTTGATCCGCCTGTTGGGCACGACTGTAGTAAGCCGCAATATCCGCTGTGAATTGTAAGTCTTCATCGGTAGGCACTTGCCCTGCATCCAGGCGCAGTAAGACATGACTACCTGGAATTTCTTGGGTGTGAAACCAAAGATCGTAGTCAGTAGACGCTTTCGAAATCAGCAAATCATTCTGACGGTTGTTGCGGCCGACCCAGACCTCCAATTGGCCTGGCGTTTCGAATTTCCGGACATTCAAGGCATCCTTATTGGTTGACATGCCCGGCCGATAGGTCGGATCTTCCAAGTAGTTTTGCTGAATGAGTTCGTCCCGAATCTCCTGTAGGGCGCTCAAGTCGAGTTCAGACTCATATTGCTCAATGCGCTTCACGGCTTCATCGACCTGATCGAGATACGCAATCTCGGCCCGCACCGCCTGCAGCAGTGGCGTGATTGCCTGCCGCGATCGCTTCAGCTTTTGGTGTTTCTTATAAATGGCCTGGGCATTTTGGATGGCGTTTTTGTCAGGGTCGAGGGCGATCGTCACCGTATCCCCCGTTTCAAAGTCAGCCAACGCCATCGACTGCATTCCCGGCTGCCACTGGTAGTTATACGCCATCAGCAAGTCTGCCTGCTGGCGATAATCGTCTGCTTGATCCGCCTTTTCTAATCGCTGGGCAAACGTCGCTTCCTTTTGGCGGAGTTTCTTCAGCAGGTTTTTGAGGCGCTGCGTTAGCTGGTTTTTGAGCCGGTTAAACTCCTGAGCATTTAATTCATCGGTGTAGTAGTCGCGCAGTAACGCCTGCACGCTAGCCACCGTTGTGCCCGATGCTCGCAAGACTGAGTAGCCGGTATCAAGTAACTGCGCTGAAAAGTCCCCTCTTTCCAACCGCTGTAGCCAAGCTTGCCACTGGGTAAATAACCGTTCCCACTCGGTCGAGGTCAAGTCATCCACGGATCGATCTAAAGACAAGTCAGCCTGGCTAGCCAAATCGCGCACTAGGGATGAACTCAGGCCACTGTAGGCTTTGAAAAACGCTTTTTTGAGGGTGGTTGGGAGCAGGGCGACCCGTTCTTGCCATCGCGATTGCGATTCATCCAGAGTCGGAAATGGGCCCGGAATGGCGGGTGGGGGAGTATATTGCGCCCCGGTGGCAATGGGACGCACGCTGGACTGCTGCTCCGATACCTGGTGCGCGGCCGTGACAATTTGATTGCGGGCATTTACCAAAATAACGTTGCTGTACTTGCCCATAATCTCGACATACAAATGCCACTCAACGGGGTCGCCGGGTCGCTGGGCAAAGGCCAAATCCAAGGCCCGTTCCCACGGCGCGACGGGAGCGATGTCGACCAAAGCGTAGCCCCCCAATTGATGCTTGATTTGTTGGCTAAACGTAAACGTGTCGGGCACACGGGGCGGTGGCGCATCAATGTGGAGGCGGGCGGCTTGAGGATGCCAAGAAATAGTGAGCCAGCCTCGCTGCTTGAGGGTGCGGAGGGCGATCGCTAAAGTTGTCGGATCCCGCTGAATCACTTGCTCACAGCGGGCAGGCAACCATTCGCCGTGCAGCTCAGTACAAACGGCCATCAAAGTTGTGAAGTCCACTGGTTGCATGGCTCGGTACTCCTGCTGACTAACAAAATGAAACAAGCTCAACGCCTTCAAAGCGTCGGCTCATGATGAAGATGATGGGTGCTGAAGGGCTAGCCTAGACTCCCAATACCGGCTTGTCCAGACACAGTGGGAACAACCGCTATGCGGACGAATGTCCTGACTTGAGTTAAATCTGAAGGAGCCAAAGTCGATCAGTGCTTCTAAACAATTATGTTACAAACTGACTGCGATGTTCGCTGAGGGGCACCAAAGTCGAGAATTGCGATCGCGCCCATTCTTGCTGCCCCAGGGCTTTGTCGTTAAGATGAGGCGACTAAGCTTCCACACAATTGATTGTTAGCGGTGGGTTTGGAGGACTAATCTGGCCTGCAATTCACAACGACAGCGACCAGGTTTGAATAACTCAGATGGCAGCCTTGAGGGGAATGCTGAGATTGAGCCGTTGACGATTAGATAATTCGGCTTTTAGGTGCTCGCCAGGATGGTTTATGGATATCAAGCTGATCAATATTGGATTTGGCAATATTGTCTCGGCCAACCGCGTCGTGGCCATTGTCAGCCCCGAGTCCGCGCCGATTAAGCGGGTCATTGGTGATGCGCGCGATCGCGTGCAGCTGGTAGATGCGACCTATGGTCGCCGCACTCGCGCCGTCCTCATTATGGATTCGGGGCACGTCATTCTTTCCGCCATTCAACCAGAGACCGTTGCCCAGCGGTTCGTCGCCCCAAAAGACCCACTCGCTTAGCGTTTTCTCGCACCCGGCTTTATCTAAGGAATTGATGAAGCTTTGCTAGCTCTCCGGAAGGCATAATCGCCGCGACGCATTAAGGGGGAGAGTCTACATTAGTGCGATCGCTCCACCATGTCTGAATTGAATCTAACCTTGCCGTTAGCAATCCCCACCGCTGAGATGGACCCCGTTGCGATTTGTTATCGGTTGGCCGGATATGACTTTCCTTGGGAGCTCAATCGTTCCCTTGAAATTGCCGTTTTA
>CAZFWL010000513.1:0-3463 GCA_964522775.1 uncultured Halomicronema sp. | reverse complement strand
TGGGCAAGACACTGTCAAGGGTCCCAGCTTTGACGAGATTAAACGGCTTTATAGAAGGCGATGGGTTGGTACATCCCGTCTCCATAAAACAATAGTGTTTTTGCGAATAGAGGTTACTGCAAAAGCTGATTGATACACCAAGCTAAATGCCGGTTCACAAGCGTAAGGAGAAATCCGATGAAATTTGAAGATATTTATCAGTTTTTTGAGGATCCACCACCGATATACCTTAACAAGGAACTGGCTGTTTGCTATGTCTTGGCAGTGTTGTTGCAGCAAGACTCCTACGGGACAGAACTGATTCAAAAACTGGCTAAGGATTATTCTGACTATCGGCTGTCGGACACAGTTCTCTACAGCGCGCTTAAGTTCTTAGAAGATCAGGCCGCGATTGACGGTTATTGGAAAAAAGTCGAAGGGCGGGGACGTCCCCGGCGGATGTATCGTCTCAATCCCGACTGGCGGATGCAAGCGGAAGAGCTAGCAGATTTGTGGCTCAATTACATGCGCGATCGCGTGTCCCCAGCCAAGGCAGCACCCGAACCGGCCTACTCTGGACGCTGAGAGTGATTTTGGTATTCAGCAAAACCCCCTTGCCGACAGTTATCGGCAAGGGGGTTTTGCTATCGAGGTTCCTAGCCTTGAAGATTGCCAACCTGGCCTAACAATGGGTGTGATGGGCAGACAATGCTCAGACTATCTAGCAAGGCTATTCGGCTTCAATTTTGACCGAGAGAATCTTATCGCCCTGGCGAATCGCGTTTACGACGTCCATGTCCTCAGTCTTACCAAACACCGTGTGAACCCCATCTAGATGGGGCTGAGGGCCGTGGCAGATAAAAAACTGACTACCGCCAGTGTCAGGACCACGATGGGCCATCGACAGGCTACCAGCTTCGTGCTTATTCTCATTAATTTCGCACTTGATGGTGTACCCAGGACCACCAGTACCATTGCCTTTGGGGCAACCGCCCTGAACCATAAAGTTCGGAATTACCCGATGGAAGTTTAGGCCGTCGTAGAAACCGTTATTGGCCAAATCGACAAAGTTCTGCACAGTGCCAGGAGCATCAGCATCAAACATCTCTAGCGTGATCGTGCCTTTGTCCGTTTCCATAATTGCGCGAGTCATGCAGTCTCCTAGTAAGTAATGCGAGTAAACAAGCTAGGCAGGCATTTGCTTTAATCTGCGATCGCACTGCTAACTGAAAAGGTACGTTGTTCACTCTATCGTTTCGGCGATCGCTTTTTTCATTTCGCCCTCTGGGTTCAGTCGGTCTCAAGCCGTCCCTGCCCTATGAACCATTGGGCGTAGCGACTCAAGTTAGCTGGCTAATATCACTCAGATCGAGCGGGCCAAAATCATCGTCGTCATCGTCATCGCCAGACTCTTTATCCGAAGTCTCTGCCAAAAAATCCTCATCGCCAAATAGCGCGTTGACATCTTCTACAGACTTCTCAGAAGTCGATGGGGCGTCACCAAACAAGTCTTCTTCACCGAAGAGATCACCCTCCAATGACGAAGATGTACCTTCGTCATTGCTACTATCGCCAGAGACTTCTAAATCGGCGGCCAAACCATCAGCTTCACCAAACAAAGCATCTTCTAATCCCAAAGACTCGACTTCATCGTTGTTCGTTTCATTCGTTGCGGTTTCCAGATCAGCGACCAAATCATCAGCCTCACCAAACAAATCATCTCCTGCTGGCTCCGGCAAGGAAGTTTCAGAGGGCTCATCCGACAGGGCTTCTAAATCAGCAGCCAAATCGTCAGCTTCACCAAACAAATCTTCTTCTGACTCCAGGGAAGACGCTTCAGGATTCGCCACCACCGTTTCCAAATCGGCAGTTAAATCATCGGCTTCGCCAAAGAGGTCACTCTCAAGGTCTGAGGAGGCTGATTCAGTTTCAATATCTATTGAGGTTTCCAGGTCTGGTGTCGAGTCATCGGCAATGGCAAATATATCCGCCTCTGAAGATTCCGTTGACAGTGAAGAGAGCGGTTCTGCCTCCAACTCTGACGACTCCAGGGGATTGGCGTCTAATGTTTCCACATCGTCGCTGAATAAAGATTCATCATCGTCACCAAACAAATCACCATCAGTCGGTGCCGCCTCAGAGAGCACCTCTGTAGCCTCCGTAGCCGTATCCACGATAGTTGCCAAATCATCAGGTTCGCCGAGGATGGTCTCTTCATCAGTCATCGTCGGCAGAGCATCATCCAGACCGGCTGAGGGTTCTTCAGTTGAGTCGGCAGCGAACAACTCATCCATCGCCGCATCTTCAGTTACGCCCCCAGTGGCAATGTCATCTGTCACGGGCGCTGGTGGCTCAACCGAAGAAACGGCGCTGGTCGCCTCATCATCCAAGTCGGAGACTAGGTCTTCGTACCCATCGTCACTGAGAAAAGCATCCATCGGATCTGCAGCTTCTGATTGGGCGGTTTGCTCTAGGGAAGATAGCCGCTGGGCGTACTCTGCTTCCAGCTCTTCTAAACGACGATCTAATTGCACCTGCTGAGCTGACAATTCTTCAGCAAGCCGTTGGTCAAAGTCGGCTTGCGCTTGCTGAGTCGCTGCCGCTACTTGTTGATCCAGTTCTCGTTGGGTATATCGCATATCTGCCAGATCGGACATTTCTGCCGCTGCCGAACCAGGCGAAGCCAATGCCATCGTCGTTTCATCACCGGTGCCCATAATTTCGCTCGGGGTGGGGGGGGTAACTTCACTGGCTAAAGTTGATGAGGCGGTTTCGGCTTCGATGCGCAATGCTGCTAGTTGGTCTTCAAGTTCAGCCTCACGACTAGCAAACTCTTGCTCCAACGCTTGATATCTAACCGCCATGTTTTGGTCAAACTCTGCCTGCATTTCATCTCTTGCAGCGTTCACATGCTCAGCTAATTGCTTTTCGTAAGACTTTTGCAACTTCTCAGCCGCTTCGTTGAGGCGGGTTTCATACTGTTGCTTAAGATGCATCAGTTCCCGCTGGGACGTAGCTTTTGCCGGACTCCCGCCCTCCATAGCATCAGTTGCCCCTCCCGGCATGGGCATGACGGCGACGCCACGATGGTTGCTAGCCGTGGGCTGATCAACAGCGGTGCGACCTTGCTGCATTACCCGAAAGCGAGTTTCGTAGGTCTGCTCCATTTCAACTGTCTTTTGCGAAAGCTGATCTTGATAATGCTCGATGGTACCGGCGAGCTGAGTTTCGTAGTCGTGGCGTAGTTGATCAGTCGCTTCTCTTAACCGCAGTTCATGGGACTGCTCGACTTCAGTCAATCGTCGCTGGCTCACTTTGAGGGCTTCGGCCTGTTGGCGAAATCGCTTTTGCACGAGGGAATAACCGACTAAAAGGCCCACCAGGAAGATGATCAAGGCCGCAATGATAATGCCAGGGGTAAATGAATTCATAAAGATTCCCTCGGTTAAGCTGAGCGACTAGGGGTCATTGCCCTGACACGTCA
>CAZFWL010000512.1:3100-3468 GCA_964522775.1 uncultured Halomicronema sp. | reverse complement strand
CATCCTGCATCCTCCCCCAAGGGGCAAAGCTTGGATCGACTTTGCTACCTGGGATGATCGCATCGAAAAGTTCCGCATTCCCGCGCATCAATATCGCGCCTTAGTCGAAACCCTGCGGCAGGAGCAAGTGGCGTTTGTCGATCAGGTCGCCCAGTTTGAGGCGCTGACACTGAATTTGCAGACGCCTTGGCAGCCCTATCCTCATCAACAGGCCGCCTTACAAGCTTGGATTGCCAGTGCCTGGCGCGGCGTGGTTGTCCTGCCCACCGCTGCAGGTAAAACCTACTTGGCCTACCTCGCGATGCAGGCGACCCCCCGCAGTACTCTGATTACCGTCCCTACTTTGGATCTCATGCATCAGTGGTATG
>CAZFWL010000512.1:0-3090 GCA_964522775.1 uncultured Halomicronema sp. | reverse complement strand
AGCTGTTGCAGGTCTTTCCCGATGTGGAGGTCGGCTTGCTCGGGGGTGGCTCACGCGATCGCACCCCGATTTTAGTGGCCACTTACGACAGCGCGGCTATCCATGCCGAGACCTTGGGCAACCAGTATGGCTTGCTGATTTGCGACGAATGCCATCATTTGCCCAGCGACTTTAATCGCGTCATCGCTGAATACGCCATTGCCCCTTATCGCCTTGGCCTCACGGCCACGCCTGATCGCGCGGATGGTCGCCATGAAGACTTACCTCATCTGCTCGGCCCGATTGTTTATGAAAAGCAGCCGCAGGACTTGGCTGGGGATACCTTGGCACCCTATGAGGTTGTGCAAATCAAAGTATCGCTCCATCCTGCTGAACAGGAACGGTACGAAACCCTCATCCAGCAGCGCAACGAGTTCTTACAAGGTGCCAACATTTGGCTGGGCAGCCTGGAAGGGTGGCAACGGTTTGTGCAGGCGAGTGCCAAATCCTCCGCTGGGCGGCGAGCCATGTTGGCCCATCGAGAATCGCGGGCGATCGCCCTAGGCACAGCGGGCAAACTTCGCGTCTTAGCCGAGTTGCTCGAACGACATTATCCCGAGCGCTGTTTGATTTTCACCGCTGACAATGCCACGGTTTATCGCATTTCAGAAGACTTTTGGCTGCCTGCCATCACCCATCAGACGGCGGTCAAAGGTCGACAAGCCATTTTGGAAAAATTCCGCAGTGGAGAGTATCCGACACTAGTCGTTTCGCAAGTGTTGAACGAAGGCGTGGATGTACCCGATGCGCGGGTTGCGATTTTACTCTCGGGTACGGGTTCGACCCGCGAATACATTCAGCGTTTGGGGCGAATTTTGCGTAAAGGCTCTGGGGGCCAAAAGCGAGCCATTCTCTACGAAGTGATTGCGGAAGAAACCACCGAGGAAGGAATTTCGCGACGGCGCCGGGCAGAGCGATCGCCCAAAAGAACTGGACAACTAGAGATATTGCCTCAATCTTCGTCGTATTCAATGCCCCCAAAAACACCACTGAAAGCGGCTGAAACTGAACCTGAATGGCCAGACTCTTGAATATTCACTGGTCGCAATCGGCAATAAAACTGGCTGGGATCAACGACAGTCCTGCTAAATGCAAAAACGAGTCAGAGATTTTGATCTTTCTCCTAACTCATTAATGAGTTTAGAAAATGCCTAAGAAGCATGAACATTTCATTACGTCAGGGTTTCCTTATTGTCATAATTGATACAGATATAAAGATCCATTTTCTCAACTGATTCCTCTCCGTAAAAGTTTGAGAAGACGGAAAAATCAGCCGTAAGTATCGGCTGTCGGAGGTTTCGATGATGAATAATTTCCCGGAAACGTCACTGCGATACGTACCGAAAGTGACGGTAGTGGGTGCTGGCAATGTGGGGAGTTCCCTCGCTAAGCGAATTTTAGATACTCATTTAGCCGATGTGGTGCTGTTGGACGTGGTGGAGGGACGACCGCAGGGCATTGCCCTCGACTTGACCGAAGCTAGCGGTTTGGAAATGCGGCCGCAGCATATCGTTGGCAGCAATGACTATAGCGACACGGCTGATTCGGATGTGGTGGTGGTGACAGCGGGCAAACCGCGTCAACCTGGCATGTCGCGTGATGACCTGATGCAAGTCAATGGACGCATTGTGCAGGCAACGGTCAGGCAGGCGATCTCCCACTCGCCCCAGGCGAAATTCATCATCGTGACGAATCCGCTGGATGTGATGACTTATCTGGCCTGGCAAACCAGTGGTCTGCCCGCCGAACAGGTGATTGGCATGGCCGGAATTTTAGACTCGGCTCGCTTCCGCACCTTTATCGCGATGGAACTCAACGTGCCGCCTGAAGATGTCTCGGCTTTGGTGCTGGGCGGACACGGCGACCTGATGGTGCCGCTGCCGAATCACGCCTCAGTCAGTGGCATTCCGTTGACTGAACTGTTAGATAGAGCCACTCTTGATCGCTTGGTTGAGCGCACCCGTAACGGCGGGGCCGAAATCGTCAACTTGTTGAAAACCGGCGGCGCTTACTATGCCCCAGCTGCGTCAGTGTATGGAATGGTGGAAGCCATTTTGATGAATCGCCATCGCATCTTACCGGCCGCGACCTATCTCACGGGCCAATATGGCCTGCATGATCTCTACATCGGGGTGCCCTGCCGCATTGGGCAACATGGGGTTGAGTCGGTATTAGAACTTTCGTTGAGTACAGAGCAACAAGCGGCGCTAGAAACTTCAGCGATAGCGATTAGGGCTAATATTCAGAGGCTGCGGGCAATGCTGGTGGATTCGACACCGCTAGCCATGAGTGTTTAAGGGTATTAGCCACCCCAATGTTGGACGAAACCTACCAGCGTCATAAAGCTTGGATGGAACAGGCGATCGCGCTGGCGACCGAAGCTGGAGCTGCGGGAGAAGTGCCCGTGGGCGCGATCGTGGTGGATGAGGCCGATCAGCTCATTGCCCAAGCCGCTAACTTTCGCCAACGGGGCAATGACCCGACGGCCCACGCTGAGGTCTTGGCGCTGCGGCAAGCGGGGAAAGTCCGCCAAAACTGGAATCTAACCGGCTGCACTCTATACGTCACGTTGGAGCCCTGTCCGATGTGTGCGGGGGCGATCACCCTCAGTCGAGTCAGTTTGCTGGTGTATGGCGCGGATGATCCCAAAGCGGGGGCTGTGCGATCAGTACTCAACATTCCTGATGGCCCAGCCTCTAATCATCGCCTGGCAGTACTTAATGGCATTCTCGAAACCCAATGTCGCGAGCAATTGCAAACCTGGTTTGCCGAGCGGCGGCGATCGCCCCGCCGCCACGATTCTCAGGCATAAGTTGGGAGCTGGTTAATGGCAGTCTTCTAGCTCCAGTAACTGTGGGGATAGTTCGGCGCGAAAATTGAGGTCGGCCCCAGAGCCCCTTTCACTGGCGGTAAACTGAGGGCTGAAAAGTTAAGGTGAGACATCGATGGGCGATACCGTGGCACAGCAAATTCAGCAATTGCGCGAGCAACTGCAAAAGGCCAGCTATGCCTATTACGTACTCGATCAGCCCCTGATGGAGGATGAGGTGT
>CAZFWL010000511.1:0-3474 GCA_964522775.1 uncultured Halomicronema sp. | reverse complement strand
GGGCTATCTCAGGCTTCTTCAGAGCGGTAGTGCAGGGGCGATCGCTCGGCTTCGCCTGACGGACATTTGGCCTTTGCCATGGGCGATTCAGCCGAAACATTCTAGCTAGCATGAATTGCTTTGGCCAAACAGCTTGACTCGATTAGCTTATGTCTGACGGCGGATAAACCGATCCAAATTAGAGAAAGTCGTCGCGTGGGTTACGGTCGGTATCTCATACCCCTTGAGATTGACTTTGTAACGGTGAAAAATTGACGCAATGCCCGGCATTTTAGTCAGGTATTCATAGGTCGTTTCGCCCACTGCAACATCCAGTCCCAACTGCTTGGTAGAGGATTCAAACCGAAATGCCGCATTCACTGTGTCACCAATTGCCGTGTAGTCAGGATGGCTCCCTGTTCCCGTATTGCCTACCATGGCATAGCCGGTATTGAGTCCAGCGCCAACTCGCAGGGGAAAGGGCAGGGGAAAGCGTTTGTGCAACTGGGCCGTCATCTTCGCGAGTTCGTCCATCGCTTGAAGGATAGGTAGTAAGTCGTCTGGCCCAGCTCCTCCGGCTCCATGAACCCATACCGCCATGACCGCATCGCCGATATATTTATCGACGCCGCTACCGTGACGGCTGATGATGTCTCCCGCACACCGAAACCAAGTGCCGATTGACTCTGACAACACAGTTTCATCGAGGCGGCGGGTCAGCACCGTAAAGTCACGAATATCAACCACCATTACTGAAATCAGACGACGGAGATGCAGCGTCGCAGTGGCGGTCATATCGGTATCGGCTAATGCATCTTTGCCGGCTGAGCGGCTAGCTGTAGAGCAAAAGAACTGTAGCTCCGTTTGACCGAACGTAAGCTGATCGCCATCGGCCAAGGTGACGGGAACACTTACACGGCGGCCGTTGACGAACGAACCATTGCGACTGCCTAAGTCGATCAAGTAAAACTCGCCCGTTTCCATCATTTGGATCATGGCGTGGTTCCGTGATATCCAGCGATCTGGCAAGACGAGGTTATTGTCATCGCTACGCCCGACCGTCCAGCAATTCAGCCCGACTAATGATAACTGTCGAGTTCCAGACTCAGTATTGAGAACGACGTAGGGACCTTGAGGTTGAATCACGGAGTCTGGAGGTTGGGAGGAAAAAGCGCGACGAATCAATCAGGAAGTGCCAATGGCCTTGATCTAGAAACCTACTACACGGTTGGCGTAGTGAGGTCGTCATTGTCTTACTAGTGGCTTCGCTGACCAGTCTAAATCAACTGCCTGCACTAACCAACCATCAGGACAAACGATTACCGAGAAACGTTCCTAGCCCCTTAGCGAAAATAGAAGGCACTGCCTAAAAACAGCAAATCTACAACCAGTGTGCTCAAAACTGCACCACTAACGGCCCACCAACAGGGTTGCTTTGACTGTAACGGTAGTATGCCCACGGTGAACAATCCTAGCGCAATCAATATGCCCTGACTAAAGCTGACGGTATTTTGCAATGATGCCGCTGCCTGCCGCATGATAACGGGCACCCAGTCAGGGTCCGCAATCATCACTTGCCGCCACATGGGCAAAAGATCATTCAAGTAGATGTAGAGATCGGTAACAGCCGTACCGAAGAGCGAACCCAAAAAGAAGTAGCTGCCCACACGACTGCGACCTTGGGCGAGGAGAGCGATCGCAATTGGAAAGCCAATGGCTTCAACGGGCAGATGCCAAAGCGGCTCGAACCGTAGCCATCCCCAATACAGGGAACCGGCGAGCCAAGTCCAGCTAAAGCCGGTGATGAGGTCACCCCAGAGACGAGTAGCGGCTCGCGAACTCAGGCTAATGCCAGCTAGCAACCAGGCCGCTGTCATGGTGAGGCTCAGCCACGGTAGCGATCGCACTAATGGTGCTTGAAAAAAGACCGGTACCACTACCAGAAACACCGCTGCCACCCAAACCTTGGCCTTGACTGTCAATAGCAAAGACGGCGTCGCTAAATTCATCAGCGACGGCACGCTATGGCCAGTGGACTCGGATGTCGAAGAAAATGATGACAACGGACTTCTCAGGTTGTTAACCCTTCTTAACATACCACAGGCGTTCGAGTCAGATCACCCATGACGCTAGTTTCAATGCCTCTCATTGAGGGTAGGTATTTCATTGAATTCCGGGTATTCTGGCTCACAAGCTGATATGCGATCTCTCGTCCTAAATACAGGGACGACATTTATTGAATTTTTATGTTTCTGGACTAACCCATGACGTTATTACAGCCTCTCTTATTGGTGGTGGATGAAAGTCAGCCGCTTTCACTTATTCAAGCGATTGTGATTGGCATTGTGCAGGGATTGACTGAGTTTTTGCCAATCAGCAGCACCGCCCATGTCAAAATGGTGCCGGTGATATTCGGTTGGGGGGATCCAGGAGTGACCTTTACTGCGATTGTGCAACTGGGCAGCATCGTTGCCATTGTCGGTTACTTTTGGAGCGATATTTGGCAGCTTGTGACTGGGGTGCGGGCCGCGATCGCCGAAAAAAATTGGCAAGCACCGGACTTTCGCGTTGCCATCGGCATCATCGTTGGCACCATTCCTATCGTGGTCTTGGGGCTACTAGTGAAGTTTGGTCTGCGGGATGTTTACGAAACCTTTGCCCGTAGTTCCCTCGTGATCGCCATCACCTCGATTGGGTTGGCGATCTTTTTAGGCTGGGCAGAAGTTGTGGGCACTCGTAAGCGTGGCTATGACAAAGTGAGTCAGCGAGACGGGATTGGGATGGGCTTGGCGCAGGCGCTAGCGTTGATTCCCGGGGTTTCGCGCTCTGGCTCCACGATGACAGCAGGCTTGTTTATGGGCCTGAATCGGGAAACTGCTGCCCGATTTTCACTGTTAATGGGCATTCCGGCAATTTTGCTGTCAGGCCTAGCAGAGCTGAACGAATTATTTGAGCCGCAGGCGACAGTGGGCACAGCGGCCGCGATCGCGGGGGTCATTGCCTCAGCCATTTCGTCTTATATAGCGGTTTACTGGCTGATTCGATTTTTAAAGGATCACACCACCTGGATTTTTGTCTTCTACCGCATCGGCTTTGGGCTCGCCATTCTGCTGGGAATTTTGTCGGGACGACTGTCCAATATCTAAAGCTTGCGCCATGATGAAGAGTGGTGTGTGGCGATGCTTGATCTCCAGGTTTACTGGTTGAGTTCACAACTCAGAAGTAAGGTGAGCGCACGACGGCATTACCATTTCTGTCACTTTTGCCATTTTTCTGCCTGCTGTTATGAGTCAGTCATCTACCCGTCCAGCGGTCGTGACCCGCGTGCTGCCCAACTCCATTGCCGAAGAGCTCGGTTTCGAGCCTGGCGATCGCTTGGTGCGTGTCAATGGCCAAGCTCCTCGGGATCTGATTGACTACCAATTTCTCTGTGCGGATGAAGAGTTATCGCTCGAAGTCGAAGACGCTCAGGGCACACCGCATCAGATCGATATT
>CAZFWL010000510.1:0-3479 GCA_964522775.1 uncultured Halomicronema sp. | reverse complement strand
ACTTGGCTGGTTTGTTCGGTGTCAGTTCCTTGGCTTGGACGGGACACTTGGTACACGTTGCGATTCCCGAATCTCGCGGAGTGCATGTGGGCTGGGATAATTTCTTGTCTACACCGCCTCATCCGGCTGGGCTAGCGCCTTTCTTTACCGGTAACTGGGGTGTGTATGCACAGAATCCTGACACCATGGACCACGTCTTTGGGACCGCCACAGGGGCCGGGACCGCTATCCTGACCTTCTTGGGTGGTTTTCATCCTCAGACTGAGTCTCTCTGGCTGACGGATATGGCTCATCACCACCTGGCGATCGCGGTGATCTTCATCGTGGCTGGTCACATGTACCGCACCAACTTTGGGATTGGTCACAGCATCAAGGAAATCTTGAATGCGCACAATCCTCCGTCTGGTACTCCCGGTGACTTGGGTGAAGGCCATAAGGGCTTGTATGACACGCTGAATAACTCCCTACACTTCCAGTTAGCTTTGGCGCTGGCAAGTCTGGGTGTTGTCACTTCTCTGGTGGCACAGCACATGTATGCCCTACCTCCTTATGCCTTTATGGCGAAGGACTACACCACTCAAGCAGCGCTCTACACTCATCACCAGTACATTGCTGGTTTCATCATGGTGGGTGCGTTTGCGCATGGGGCGATCTTCCTGATTCGGGACTATGATCCCGTTGCTAATAAGGACAACGTCCTTGATCGTGTTCTGCAGCATAAGGAAGCTATTATCTCCCACTTGAGCTGGGTGTCCTTGTTCCTCGGTTTCCACACCTTGGGTCTGTACGTTCACAACGACGTTGTGGTTGCGTTCGGTACCCCTGAGAAGCAAATTCTGGTTGAGCCGGTCTTTGCTCAGTGGGTTCAAGCCGCTTCTGGCAAGATGATCTACGGTTTTGATACTTTGCTATCTAACCCTGACAGTATTGCTACGACTGCTTGGCCGAATGCTGGTAATGTCTGGCTACCGGGTTGGATGGATGCCATCAATAGTGGCTCTAACTCCTTGTTCCTGGCCATTGGCCCTGGCGACTTCTTGGTTCACCATGCGATCGCACTGGGTCTGCACACCACCACTCTGATTTTGGTCAAGGGTGCGTTGGATGCTCGCGGTTCCAAGCTGATGCCCGACAAGAAAGACTTCGGCTACAGCTTCCCTTGCGATGGCCCTGGTCGTGGTGGTACTTGTGATATCTCTGCTTGGGATGCCTTCTACCTAGCCATGTTCTGGATGTTGAACACCATTGGCTGGACCACTTTCTACTGGCACTGGAAGCACTTAAGCATCTGGTCTGGTAACGTGGCTCAGTTCAATGAGAATTCGAACTACTTGATGGGCTGGCTGCGGGATTACCTGTGGCTCAACTCTTCTCAGCTAATTAACGGTTATAACCCTTATGGAATGAATAACCTGGCTGTTTGGGCTTGGATGTTCCTCTTTGGACACTTGATCTGGGCAACCGGATTCATGTTCCTGATCTCCTGGCGGGGTTACTGGCAAGAGCTGATTGAGACCATCGTCTGGGCACACGAGCGAACCCCTCTTGCGAACCTAGTTCGTTGGAAGGATAAGCCCGTTGCACTTTCCATTGTTCAGGCTCGCGTTGTCGGTTTAGCTCACTTTACAGTAGGGTATATCGTCACCTATGCTGCCTTCCTAATTGCCTCGACCTCAAGCCGATTTGGCTAGCGGTTTAGCAACAATTAGGTGAATACTTGAAACCTCTACAGAGCTCATCTGTAGAGGTTTTCTTATTAAAACTTCTTGTTTTTACTTGATACTACTCATGAGGATGATTTCGGATACAGGCTATTTTTCTACTCTCAAAATGGCGATTGAAGATCTTCTTGGACATAGCGCCTGGTATGACTTAAAAGAATCATCCTCAATTTCTCTTTGGAGACGTTATCTAAAGCGAGTTATCAAAGTCCTGCAAATTTCAATTACCGAAACAGTTCACTCAGATGAAGCATGGCATGAAGAAGTTTCGGAATTGCTGGATCGCTGTCATGAAAGACTTGATAAAGCAAATGATTTTGAAGAACTGCTTTCTCCTTTTACCGCTACATTGCTACATTTGAACTTTTTGCAAATCGGTTTAATTCCAAGATTAGCGAGACAAGAGAAGATCACTCTGCATAGGAATAACTGGAAACTTGATACTTATCGCACTGTCATACACGCGCAAAAGACGTCCCAACGAGCAAGCCTTTTTTGGAGCAAGCAACAGAGAGAAATTGGATTTCGCGCACAGATGGATTTAAAGGATGAGTATCGCGTTTCTGGCTCATCGCTTAGCTATGAAGATTGGTGCAAGCAACGCGACCAGGATGACAAATGATACAAAAGCCTAAATTTAATCGGTGAAGTAAGTTTTGATGCCATTCATTTGGCACGCAGGTGGCTAACGAGTGCCTGTAGTCCAAGGCGATAACTCTCAGCGCCAAAGCCGGAAATTTGCCCGATCGCGATAGGGGCAATATAAGAGTGGTGGCGAAAGGCTTCGCGTTGGTGGATATTGCTGAGATGTACTTCGACAGTGGGAATGGAGACTGCGGCGATCGCGTCTCGAATGGCGACGCTGGTGTGGGTGTAGGCCGCTGGATTAATCAATAAACCGTCATATACACCAAAGGTGCTCTGGATTAGATCTACCAGAACACCTTCATGGTTTGATTGCTCGATGGATAAACTAACGCCCAACTCGGCCGCGAGAGATTCTAGAAGAGTGTCTACACTCTTGAGGGTTTTGTCACCATAAATACCTGGCTCACGCTGGCCCAATAGATTAAGGTTAGGGCCGTGAAGCACTAATATCTTGAACGATTTTTGATTCACGCCTAACGAGTGCGGCGGTCATCAACTGGAACGGGAATGGGCTCGGATTCAGGCTGGGCTTGGGGGCCAAAAAGAGCATCGGCTAGTCGGTTTAACCACTCTTTTAGCTTGTCCAAAACCTTTTCAATATCCATGAAGGCGCTCTCCGTCTCGGCTTTAGATGCGCATGTGACGACTATCTTGGCAGCAATCAGACAAAGGATATAGGCCTGATTAGCTTTTTAGCCTCAAAAGCATCCTGTAATGATGATAGCCGATATCATCAAATGATCAACCTTAAGCAAAGGTTAACTGCTCTGTAGCGATCGTCTCAGCAGGTCTAACGCTGTACAGCAACTCAGATGTCGGATCCAGTCGCGTCCCCGGAAATTGCCAAAGCGAAAAGGATGGCTGACGACGCTGCGGTCTGGCCCAGCGATGCTAATATAGACTAGGCCGACGGGCTTTTCAGGGGTGCTGCCGCCAGGGCCAGCGATACCGGTAATGCTAATCCCCCAGTCGGTACCTAGACGGGCTCGTACTCCTGCTGCCATTTGGCAGGCGACTGAATCACTAACAGCCCCCTCAGTTGCCAGGGTGTCTGGTTGTACCCCTAGTACACCGACTTTGACGGAATTGTCGTAGGAAATGATGCCGCCC
>CAZFWL010000509.1:0-3480 GCA_964522775.1 uncultured Halomicronema sp. | reverse complement strand
TCGGCCACGTCGGCCCGAGAAACCTGGAGAGAAATATTGCGATCGCTGCTGGGGAAACTGTGGCGATAGTGACCGGTCAGCGGTCCATCCGTCAGCGCCCCCGGACGCACAATGGTCCAATCCAGGTTGCTGTTGCGCACCAGGGCTTCCTGCCGTTCGTGGTCGGCAAACACTTGGCGCAAGATGAAGCCAAACATGATGTACTTCCAGTAGAAGTCGAGGTTGCCCCAAGTGTCACCGGTGCCCAGGGTCGATAGGCAAATCAAGCGGCGCATCCCGACCGTTTCCATCGCTTGGATGATTTGTCGAGTGCCCTCTGAGCGAATGGTGCTCTTCAACTGTTTGCCTGCTCCCAGCACGCACACCACGGCATCTTGCCCCCGGATGGCCTGTTCAACCGCTGAGGCATCCATCACATCCCCCTGGGTGAGGTTGAGTTGCGGGTGTTGAAGGTCGAGCTTGGTCAAATTGCGCGCAAAGGCGGTGACGGTGTGTCCCTGTTCCAACGCCTGCTGAACGACCTGCTTACCAACGGTTCCAGTCGCACCAAAGATTACGAGTTTCATGAATCAATTCCTCAATGAAGACATCCTTAGCCTACGGAGAGTGACTGGGTAGCGCTTTTACGTTTTTGCGGAACTATCACGTTCTTGCGATGAGTTGCTTAGTTGGGTTGCGCAACCTAGAATTAGGGCAATCTTTGGCGCTGTTTACAGGCTTTTGTGGCCAAGACAAGCTGGGCTAAATCGAGCCGTTTTGATCAAATCGTCAGTTAGGGAACCCGTTGGACTGATGGCCTCTTCGCAACCGCAACCCGATTTACCGCCAGAGTCGCCGCCTGTGATCGCCGCCGCTCCCCCAGCGCAAGATATTCAACTAGAGCATTTGCAATATCTACCGGGGGAAGGCCTCGTCCACAGCCCCGACCGGCATACATTATTTGTGAGTTTGACGCCGCGTCCGATTTCGTATCATCAGGCGCAAGATGGCAAAACCCACGATGCCCTGTATCGTCACGGTGACTTTACGATTACGCCCGCTGATGTGCCCTTTTTTGCGCGCTGGCAGGACACCGAAAATTGTTTGCAGCTGCAATTTAGCGATCGCTGGCTCCGCTCCGTCGCCCAAGAGACACTGACCGGTAGCCGCGACCACCTGACGCTGGTGCCCACCTTTCAAAGTCGTCATGGTCAAATTGCGGCGATCGCGATGCTGCTCTTGACTGAATTGCAGCACCAACAACCTAGCGGGGCACTGTATCTAGATTCGTTGACCCAAGCCCTGACGGTGCAACTACTGCGACAGCACGGCAGCACCCAGGCTCAATTGCCTAGTTATGAAGGTGGCCTGCCGCCTTATCAACTACGCCAGATTTTGGACTATGTGGAAAATCATCTGATTCAAGACATCAAATTGGCTGATTTAGCCCAGCTTTTGAATATGAGCCCGTTTCACTTTGGCCGCATGTTCAAACAGTCGGTGGGGGTGTCACCTCACCAATATGTGATTCAACAACGGGTTGAGCGAGCTAAGTGCCTGTTAAAGCAGGGCGATCGGGCCATTATTGACATTGCCCTTGACTGCGGTTTTAGCAGCCATAGCCACCTGACCAAGCAGTTTCGGCAACTCACAGGGGTGACCCCCACCGCCTTTCGCAAGGGGTAGCGATCGTGCCTCTGTATATCTGCGCCTCATCGTCGGCGATCGTTCTCTGTCGGCTTAGCCCCGTCAGCCATAATGGATGCATTCGAGTAGACAGTCGCACCGTCACGCAGACTTGCCGCCAATGGAGCGTTCTGAAACGTTACCACTACGCAAAATCATCCATATCGATATGGATGCCTTCTATGCCTCGGTCGAGCAGCGAGACGATCCGGCTTATCGCGGCCAGCCGATTGTCGTCGGGGGCACCCCAGAACAGCGAGGCGCGGTCGCGGCGGCGAGTTATGAGGCGCGAAAATTCGGTGTTCGGTCGGCGATGCCCGCGCGGGTTGCACAGCAGCGATGCCCGCACCTGATCTTTGTGAAACCGCGCTTTGATGTTTATCGTGAAGTGTCGCAGCAGATCCGTGCCATTTTTGCCCGCTACACCGACTTGATTGAGCCGCTATCGCTGGATGAAGCGTATTTGGATGTCACGCATAATTTGGTGGCGGAACCGTCGGCGATCGCGATCGCTCAGGCCATTCGCCATGACATTCACCAAGAGACCCAACTCACCGCGTCAGCCGGGGTTTCCATCAACAAATTTCTGGCCAAAATTGCCTCTGATATGGACAAGCCCGATGGCCTTTACGTGATTCGACCCGCCCAAGCCGCCGCGTTTGTGGCCACGCTCCCCATCGACAAATTCCATGGTATTGGCCGGGTGACCGCCGCTAAAATGCATCAACTCGGCATCCACACCGGCGCTGAGCTCAAAGAGTGGTCAGAAGCTGATTTGGTGAAAAATTTTGGCAAAGTGGGGCGTTTTTACTATCGAGTGGCTCGCGGCCAAGACGATCGCCCGGTCAATCCCAATCGCATTCGCAAATCCATTGGGGCGGAAAAGTCCTTTTCCCCCGACTTAGAAACGCGATCGCAAATGACCCTTGCCCTCAGTGACTTGGCCGCACGAGTCGGGCGGCGAGCCCAGGAGCAAGATCGCGGCGGCCATACCCTCACCCTCAAAGTCAAATACAGCGACTATCGCCAGGTTACTCGCAGCTACACGCAGGTCCAGCCCATTCGCGCCACGACCGATATTCAACAATTGGGAGAAACCCTATTGCAACAGCACCTTGAGCTGCCAGCAAAGGTCCGATTGCTCGGTCTCGCTTTGTCCAACCTGGAGCCCCTGCCCTCAGAAATTCAATATGTGCAGCTAGCCCTTGACCTGGACCTAAACCAATCCTAAGAAAGTTGCTGATTGCCCGCGATCGCCCTAGCATGAGAAGTCACACCCCATCACAGCGACCATGTTGGAAACGACCGACCTTAAGCGCGACCTCGCCACGTTAACTGACCGCCTGGGCAATGCTCAGGAGTATCTTTGACGTTGATGCGACGACCGCCAAAATTCAGGATTTAGAACAGCAAGCCGCCCAACCCGAACTTTGGGATGACCAGGAAGCGGCGCAAAAGATTTTGCAGGAGCTCAACGACAGCAAAGCCCAAATCGAGCAGCTCAATCAATGGCGATCGCAACTCGAAGACACGGAAGCCATTTTGGAATTGCTCGAAGAAGAAGCTGACGAATCTCTCCTAGCGGAAGCTCAGTCAACCCTGGCCGATATGACCCACGCGCTTGATTTGTGGGAGCTGCAGCAAATGCTGTCTGGCCCCTATGACAAAAGTGGGGCGGTGCTTACCATTAATGCTGGTGCTGGGGGCACTGACGCGCAAGATTGGGCCGAGATGCTGTTGCGCATGTATACCCGCTGGGCGGAGTCCCAAGGTTACAAGGTCGCTCTGGTGGAGCAATCGGAAGGCGACGAAGCG
>CAZFWL010000508.1:0-3485 GCA_964522775.1 uncultured Halomicronema sp. | reverse complement strand
GTCACCCAGCGGGGGCAAAGCCACCAAACTGAAGGCACCCACCAGAAAGGCGAATCCGGTCACAGGGCGGCGCCCCCACAGACCGCCCATTTGCGTCACATCTTGAGTAATGACGCCCAAAATAATCGAACCCGAGCCCATGACCAGTACCGCCATCGCCAGTGCATAGGTGAGCACCAACAACAAAGCCGCTTCCGGTTGCTGAGCCCCAACCGCGATAAAGACTAAGCCCATGTAGGTGCTGGATAGATATGACAACACCCGCTTCAAATCGACCTGGGCCACCTCAATCAGCGCCCCACCTACCGCAGTGATTGAGCCGATCGCTGCCGTCACCGCCAATACCAGGGGAGACAACGCCAACACTGGAGACAACTTAAAGAGAATCCAAGCCCCCGTCGCTACCACCACCGCGTTCCGCAAAATCGTACTCGGCAGCGGCCCTTCCATCGCCTCGTCTAACCACAAGTGCAACGGAAACTGTGCACACTTACTCATCGGACCCGCAATCAAGCCAATGCCCAGCAGCGCCATCACCGTCGGATCAACCTCAGCCGTCTGCGCCCAAACCGCTAATTCGCGAAAGTCCCAGGTATGAGCTAAGGGATAAATCGCAAGCACCCCCATCAGCAAAATCAAGTCACCGACTCGCTTGGTCAAAAAGGCATCTCGCGCCCCAGTCACCACCAGCGATTGGTTATACCAGAAGCCCACCAGCAAGTAGGTTCCCAAGGTCAACACTTCGAGCAAGACATAGGCAAAGAATAGGGAGTTGCACAGCACCAAGGCACACATCCCCGCTTCAAAAAAGGCCATAAAGGCAAAGAAGCGGCCCCAGCCCCAATCCATTTCCAAATAACCGACGGCATAAATTTGTGCCAGCAGATTCAGCCCAGTGATGAGGATACAAGCCCCAATCGTGATGGCCGAAACCTCTAGTGGAATGATGAGGTTAAAGTCGGCAACATTTAGCCAGGGCACAAAGAAAAACTGATCGCTAGACTTGCCCCACAGCCCCACAAAGGCCCAAACACTATGGATGAAGGCAAAAAACGTCATTAAAATATTGACGTAACCTGCCGGACGCGGACCAGTACGGCGGATAAAAGCGGGCGACCAAGGAATCGTTAGCAGCGTTCCAATCAGGGGATATACCGGAATCAGCCAACTCGTTTCGGTAATCATGGACGGTCTCGATGTGATGTCAGCGGGTGATTAGCAAACCTATTGCAATCCATTTCAGAAAATACAACTGTATGCCCCAGTCGCCATGAACTTGGACAGTGCAAGCGTCAATAAGTCGAACGCGTCTATGGCAACGCCAGTTGGATTGAAATAAGTCTATATAACAGCCAGTGTAAAGGCTTTGAGGCCGCTTCGTCTAGAGGTTTATTGATTCAGCCCAATTTATAATTCATCTCTCATTGATAAAAATCGATAATGCATTCTGACTGCGCCTTCCGCGATGGGCAACGCGTCTTTGATTGGTATAGAACCCAGTCCTTTCGCCCTTGCTCAAGCCCTCTAAGTGGTGGGCATGACTCGCCTTGGCCGTGACGTGGGAAAGCAGAGCAATAGGATCAAAGACTGCGCACAACCTTTGTTCATGACATATCGGGTAGGTCGGCACCAATATGAGGGAGACTGAGCCCGATTTCAGTTGCCTATAACAACTTTGATAAACCGCCAATCCCCATAACGGACTGGTTCCATCGCTCTGAGTTTGTCTCCAAGTCCCACTATGTCAGCGCCTTGAATACTTAATGGCTAACTGAGTTTGCTTTGGGGACAACTCAGTTAGAAGGCAATTCTTCAGGGACAAAGCTATGTCATCAATCTGTTCAAACAGGTTCAGCTGGTTGCGATGCGATGCTGCTGCGCGGTTGATAAATCGGCCAAGTTATTCGCTAAGTCTTCAATCAGGTTCCGGGCGCTAGGCTTGACTTCTTCAGCCGTGAGGGCGCGATTTTCCTGAGTAGGTAGGTAGGTGGCAACTGACAGTGGCGTCCCAAAGGCGACTTCAACACTACTCCGCCAATGTGGGATCGCGGGTTCGTAATACAAGCTGACGGGAATGATCTTGACGCCCAATTCATGCGTCTGGGCCTCGGCTTGTAGCGCCATGCGAGCCAGTCCTGGCTTGAGGCGATGCACCTGACGATCGCGAAAAATGCCTCCCTCGGGATAAATCACCATCATGTGCTCATGCTGCAACAATTCAATGCCGTGGCGCAGGCTGGCAATGCTGGGCGATCGCACATTGATCGCAAATCCTCCCAGACGGCGAATGAACCAACCCTGCAACCCTTTCACCTCGTCGGAAGTGACCATGAAATGTAAGTCGCGACCGGTGACACACCGTCCCGCCGCATAAGGAATAACGATAGAATCCCAACGGGCTCGGTGAGTCGGCGCGAGAATCACTGGCCCTTGATGTGATAAGTGCTCTTGTCCGACCACCTTGATTTCACGAAAGTAGCTAGGAAGAACAATCTGTTTACCTAGAAAGTAGGCGAGGGGAGTCAGCCAAGGTGAACAATTCGAAAGACGACTAGGCGACTGACCAACGAAGGACGAATTCAGGTTGGCGGTAGACATAGATAATTTGTTTGGGGTCGCCGTTTTGAGAGGCACGTTTCAATTTCAGTAACTTGTGAACTATGTATACCGTAATGGGTTAACTCTCACGAAACCTCAATCGCTAGACACTTTTTGTGATTGTCATTGACGCTTGCAAAGAAAAGGAATTCTCTTGATTATTATCCTGATGGGCGTTGCAGGCTCAGGCAAAACGACAGTTGGGCAATGTTTAGCGAACGCTTTGAGATGGTGTTTTGTCGAAGGCGATGACCTGCACCCTGACAGTAATGTTGTCAAAATGAGCCAAGGTATCCCGTTAACTGATCGTGATCGCCTGCCATGGCTGCAAGATCTTAGGGAACTCATGGTTGAACTACAAGGCAAAGACACCTCTGCGATCGTCACCTGCTCAGCCCTAAAGCAAAGCTATCGTGAGGTACTGCGCCCTCAATCAAACGAATCCATTCAGTTTGTCTATCTAAAATGTGACGCAGCAGCTTTACATGATCGCCTCAAACAGCGCTCCGGCCATTTTATGAAAGCGGATATGCTTACTAGCCAGCTAGCAATCCTCGAAGAACCAGAGGATGCGATCGTGATTGAGGTCGGAAAGGCTCAAACACCGGAACAAATAGCAGCCGATATTGTTGCCAGCCTCAGTCTGATTTGAACGTGCTTACGAGGCTTTCTCAATCAAAACTGGAGCTATTCTCAATCCACAGAAGTTTGGTAGGATGACAGCTCAACTGGGGAATTAGCTCAGCTGGTAGAGCGCTGCGTGGGCGGAGCCTAGCCGCAGGCTATTTGCACTGCAAGAGGTGCGCCGCTGCGCTACTCTATTCGTGACAATTTGGGGAATTAGCTCAGCTGGTAGAGCGCTGCGATCGCACCGCAGAGGTCAGGAG
>CAZFWL010000507.1:277-3491 GCA_964522775.1 uncultured Halomicronema sp. | reverse complement strand
CAACTGTCAAACTATGACTTAATTCAGCGCTGCCAGCAGCAACATCGTCCCGATAAAGCGGCGTTTGCTGAACTGGTCAAGCGTTACCAAAGCTATGTAGAGAAGCTGCTGTATCATTTGGCCCCTGATTGGTCTGATCGAGCGGATTTAACGCAAGAAGTTTGGATTCGGGTTTATCGCAATTTGCACAAGCTACAAACGATTGAGCGCTTCAAAAGCTGGCTGGGACGCATTACCACCAACTTGTTTTACGACGAATTGCGTAAGCGCAAGCGCCACCAAACACCGTTGTCGCTAGATGCACCGCGTAAATTGTCAGATGGTGAAATGGACTGGGAAGTGCCCTCGGATGCACCCAACCCGGTCGATATTTTAATGACTCAAGAGTTTTATTCGGAGCTGGAGCAGGCAATCTCTGGGTTGCCAGAAGTCTTCCGCACAACTATCGTTTTGCGAGAGATCCAAGGCTTGAGTTACGAAGAGATTGCTGATATTACTGGCACGTCCTTGGGGACAGTGAAGTCTCGCATCGCTCGTGCCCGGCAGCGATTACAGCAAGATTTAAATCTGTATCTCAAAACTGAATCATTGGCTTAAGGCTGGAAATACGTCTGCGATTGGTCATGAATTCTTATCGATGGGGGGATGTTTCTCAGAGACGTTAACACTATGATAGGAAACGGCCACTGAACAGTGGTTTCCGCGTTGACGTACACAATCAAGTTTGTAGCTTGCTCAATGTTCCGGAAAGTCACGGATTTACGTAACTTGAGTTCTGCTTTTAGGCTGAATCCAGGTAATTCGGAACTTATCCGTAGCATTGCAGCGTCTGTGTCACTATCGGTTTTGATGCCACTGAGTTGAATCCAGTATGAGTGAACGCTATCAATCTTCCCACCGGCCTCGGGAACCTCATCATCAGTCTGTAATGTGTTCTCAACAGTCAGAGATGGTGCATGACAGAGATTTGGATGCAACTAAGCGCGATCGCTTCGAGCTGCTGAGTGCATACCTAGATGGCGAGGTTTCTCCTGACGAGCGTCGTCTTGTCGTCGTCTGGCTGGATGAAGATCCCGAAGCACAATGCCTGTATCAGCGCTTACTACAGTTGCGTCAAGGGTTTCAAGGATTAAGGCCGGAGCATTGGCAAACCACCAGCCCATGTGACGCGGCAGAGCAAGTTGTGTCCAAGCTCAATAACCGCTTTCGCACAACTTGTATGGCTGGCATGACAGCCGCTGCTGTTTTGGTTGTAGGTATCTTTTCTGGAGCATTGCAGCCGATTGAGCGTATGGGCTTGGGCACGATGTCGGCTTCTCAACCTAGCGACAATTTAGAAATTGCCTTAGATCAGCCGCCAATCCTCATTCCTAAGCCCGCTGCTGTACGGAATATGGATTCAGTTTTGCCTAAGGATAGTGAATCATCTGGTATTGCTGAAACAGCTCTTTGAGCCAACACTTGAGAAAGTGTTTTGATGCATTTGCTGATGAATTATTGTTCTCAGCCAATGGCAGGCGCATATTTTTATGATGGACGCGCTGTAAGCATCATTTCTTGGGCGATGTGTTGGCCGAACAAGCGTTGTCTACTGTGAAGGGATAGCGCTTGTTATCGGAGCACGATACTTACTTGCATGGTGCTAAGACGAGCTTGGTGAAAGATTCAAGCATTGCGAGACCATGCCTGTTGCTAACAAGCATCATGTTTAGCCTCTGGAAACTCGCTGCGCTAACTGGATAGTAAGCGTGAAACAGGTGGCTTCAAAGCCTGATGGATGAAATGAGTCGGCAATTTCGATAACTTTACATGATTGCCCATATAATTTACATTTATAAATATTGCGCTGTATTAAGCACTCCAGGCTCGTGGCATGTGGGTTACTGAACTGGAGAGGACAGCCGGTTCCTTGGTCTAATCCCCTTCGTTTACGATGATGCAATCTGTCGCCATAAGAATAACGGCATGGTTATTGGCAGAAGTTGTGCTAACTGCGCTCGGCACCGATGACATTGCTGACTACGGTGAATATGTCTTCAAAGCAAAAGAGTTGTTGCCTGCTCAACGCTCTGCCTTAGCGGAATATATTTGTGTCGACGGTATTTGTACTTCTCGCCACGCGGTACTTCAAGATTTGGATAGGGGAGTCGCTTAGCGCAGCTGATGCTCTGTGTTTGGGCAGTGGCTGCAGGGCTGAGTGAAGCCGGTTTGTGGCTTTTAGTTGTATGACTAGACACTCTGGTGATCGACAACCTGATTTTTGACTACTCTGCGATCGCTGCAAGTCTTATTGAAAAAGCAAATATCCTTGCGGACAAGTTTGATGGAACTAGCGGTCTTGAGGATATCGGTCTCAAGCTCAGAGGATGGATGCAGTAGTGAATGCAGTTTTGCGGATTCCAGGTCGAGTGAGATGCAGATGATATTTGCAAACCATCCCATACCGGTTTCTCAAATCCTGCTCATGCAGTGAGTCTTTGCTGTTCAGTAACTTTGATGGGGAATCCATCAAAATAATTGAGTAACTAATTCCCTGCGATTGTGACGTTCACGGTTTCTATTGTCGGATTGCTCGACGCAGGTGTATTGAAGCAAATGACCATAGTTCGCTATTGTGTAGATAGGAACTTGTTAACTACGGTCGACGTCCAACAGTTTGAAGAATAGGTGATAGCGCGAATCACAGGTTTGATGTGTTGGTCTTTTGTCGTAATCAAGCGAAACCAGTCTAGTTGATTCGCCGACTAGAGATATCGCTGGTTTCAACTTTTTTGAATGTGTTGTGTAGGATCATTGTCGCGATCGCGGCGATGATCCTATGCATCCTGCATTTTTGCTGCCGCTCGCTAGAGGAGAAAAGCTCCCGTGTCACTCTCAAGCCCCACTGACTCCCATCATGCGTTTCCAAAACGTCGTCGTATGGTTACTTACAGCTTCCTGACATTAATGGGAACCGGTGCGCTGGTGCTCTTGAATCAGACAACGCCATCGGAGGCGAGATTGTCGGAGTGGGTCCAAGAGGAGCTGCCGCCGATCGCTCAAGAAGTGTCGCTAACGGTGGCCCAAGCGCCGCGATCGACTTTCCAGAGTACGAGCTTTATTGCAGATGCTGTTGAGCGCGTTGGCCCTTCAGTAGTGCGGATTGATGCTGCTCGTACGGTTGTACAGCGTACCCCTGACGTGTTTAACAGTCCTTTCTTCCGAGAGTTTTTTG
>CAZFWL010000507.1:0-236 GCA_964522775.1 uncultured Halomicronema sp. | reverse complement strand
ACCTCGCACTCGGGTTGAACGGGGTACAGGGTCAGGTTTCATTATTGATGCCCAAGGATTAATCCTCACTAATGCTCACGTAATCGAGGGGGCCGATCGCGTGCTGGTCACGCTCAAGGATGGTCGGGAATTTGCAGGCGAAGTGTTAGGGCAAGATCCATTAACGGACTTGGCCGTGATTCGTGTTGAGGCAGCGGGCTTACCCACAGTGACTCTGGGAGATTCGGAGCAGTTGC
>CAZFWL010000506.1:0-3492 GCA_964522775.1 uncultured Halomicronema sp. | reverse complement strand
CAGCCATCCAGCGGGCAAGGGTGGCAATATCCGTCGAATGTGTCATGAGAGCGGGGCTAGGTTAACGGCTTCTATTTTACGAGATTGAGGGAAGGGGCAGTAGGGAGTAAGCGGGTAGCGGGGGAGAAGAGAGTTGAGAGTAGGCAATGTGAGTGGAGGCGGAGGCAACAAGCTTAGCTAGAGGCGCTGGTGTAAAAGCGGAGGGCAAATTGCCAAAACCAGCGGGAAATTTGCAGGAGGGCGATCGCCAATACTAGCGACCCGAAAATCCAGCCCCATTCGACTCGGCCCAGCAGGGCTTGAGCCGGCACCGTAGTGAGAAATGCCACCGGAATCACAAAGGTCAAAAAGATGCGATAGGCCACCGGATAGGCCCCGACCGGAAAGCGCCCCGCTTCTAACAAGCCGCGCAACACTTCGGTGACATTGTAGATTTTGACAAACCAGATGCTGGTCGCCCCCAACATAAACCACAGGCTGTAAAGACTCAGAAAGCCAAAGGCCAGCGTGGGTAAGGCGAGCAAATAGGCAATCGGAGCGATGCCCAACCGGGAGCCAGCGTAACCAATGATGACGAGGCCAAATAACAAGTCAGGAATGCCCCAGGGCGATAGCGTGCGCGTAGAGAGCCAAAATTGCGAACTAATCGGTTTCAGCAGGACGAAATCCAGGGTGCCTTCCTGCACCTGACGGACAATTTTATTCAGATTAGGCGCGAGAAAGGTGGATGAAAAGCCTTGCAGCAGCGTGAAAATTCCTAAGACAACGAGCGCTGCCTCCCAACTCCAGCCGGGAAACTCATAACCTGCTCCATAAAAGAGAAAGAGCCCAAACAAACTACCAGCTAAGCCCCCAAGGCTGCTCAGGGCCGCAATGACAAAGTTGAGGCGATATTCCAGTTCCGCCGCGATCGCGGTACTCCAAAACAGGTTGAGAACTTGCCAATAACGCTGCATCAGGCCCCCATGCCAGAATATTGGCGCAAACCACGTTTCCATAACCAACGATTAATCAACAGAAACACCGTGCCCCAGAGGGCGATCGCCACAAAACCCTGCACCACGTTGGTCTGTCGCCCCAAAAATAAATTCGCGGGAAAGTAAATCAGGTAGGGAAACGGTGTCCACACAATGACGGCGCGGACAGCCTCGGGAAAGACATCCAACGGCGCAATCATGCCGGACAAAAAGATATAAAGTAGATACCAAAACTGCTCGATCGCATTCGCCCGCTCTGTCCAAAAGGAGAAGATAGCAAAGGTGTATTGAATGACAAAGCGCAGACAGAACGCCAGGCTGGTAGCGATGAGCCCTATGACGATTGCTGACAGCGACGGTTGCCATAGCGCTTGGGGATACAGCAAAAAGCACAGCCCCAGCAGCCCCGCTATAAACGGCAATCGGGCAAAGCGCTCGGAAACATGACTGACAAAATGTCGCCAAACGGGATCAATCGGCTGTAACAAAAAAGGGGACAGTTTACCTTCCACTACTTCTCGTTCAAACTCCCAGATCACCCAGACAACCGTTAACTGACGGACTAAGAAAACAGCCAGAAAGTAGCGAATAAAGGTGACGGAATCTAGAGCAAACTGGCCAGTCTGCGAAGCTTGCGTCCAAATGCCTAAGAAAATCAGCGGCAGGGTTCCCGACAGCACCCAAAACATCAGCTCAGCGCGGTACTCCACCATGTAGGCGTAATACACCGACAGCAATACGCGTGAGACCGATAAAATCTGCTGTGCTTTGGTTCGTACCGTCCGAGAAAGAGTCACCCGCCACCTAGGAATATTAGTTGTTGAATTTATTCAAACCCTAACCCTTTCCGAGGGCGATCGCGTATTTTGCTGCTTGCCGATCATTACCTGCGGTTAGATACACAGTGCGTAGCCAGAATCAGGGTCGTACAACAGGTGGGGCGATCAACTATGCTGGAAGGCCCGAGCCATTTGCCCCACTTGAGGGCACGAAACGAACATTATGAGTGAGAATGAGACGCTCTCCATCCCGCCATCGCTACGGCGCTGTGTAGAAACTTTAGGCCTGCCGTCCACAGACTTGAATTGGGAGCTCCTGGATCAAGCCCTGGTGCATGCCTCCGCTTCATCTGAGCGGAACAATGAGCAGTTGGAATTTTTCGGGGATGCCGTATTACGCTTAGCAGCTGCAGAATTCTTGATGGAGCAATATCCCCAAGCCACGGTCGGCAATTTGACTCGGGTGCGATCGCAGATCGTCAGTGATCAAATGCTGACCGATATTGCCGAGAACATCGGGATCGAGCAGTTCTTACAAACTTCCAGTGCGGCAGCTGGCGATCGCACCGCTCGCCCACGCCGCTTAGCCGATGCGATCGAAGCTATCTTAGCGGTGCTGTATCTCAGTCGGGGCAACTTGGCACTGGTACGCCCCTGGCTCGACCCGCATTTGGCTGAACGAGCCCACCAGCTCATGGAAAATCCGGCCCTGCGCAATCCCAAAACCGCATTGCAAGAGTTAACGCAGAAGCACTACAAAGCGTTGCCCGACTACCGTACGGAAGAAATCAGTACACACCACGGTGATCCCGAACGGTTTCGGGCCGATGTTCGGCTCGGCGATCGTTGGTTGGGCTCGGGAGTTGGGGCTTCTCGTAAAGAGGCTGAGAAAGCCGCCGCGAGCCAGGGTTATCGCGCCCTAGCAGCTAGTCATCCTGACGAAGCCAGTTAATCAGACGAGCGATCATCAATCTAGGGATGCCCTGGAAGATCAGTGCCGAAACTCAACGCCAAACATTAAGATAAGTAAAGACTTAAATGAGTGCTCCTCCGAGAGCATTGGTGAACTGTGCAACTTGCAAATCGTCCGACCGCTGAGCGCACTGCTGCTACGACGCCTGATGCCATTGTTTTAGCGACTCAAGGGTTGACTAAAACCTATGGCCGAGGCAAGCAGCGGTTTGAGGCCGTGCGCCAGGTATCCCTCACGCTGCATCGAGGCGAAGTCCTCGCCTTTTTAGGACCAAATGGGGCAGGCAAAACCACCACGATCAAAATGATTGCGGGCTTAGTACGCCCTGACCAGGGCAGCGTAACCATCGTGGGAGAAGACCCGCACCGCCATGCCCGCGCCCTCCGCAATATCGGAGCGGTGTTGGAGGGAAATCGCAACCTGTACTGGCGACTCACTCCCGAAGAGAATTTGGAATATTTTGGCGTGCTGCGCCAGGTGCCCCGCAAAGTGGCTCATCGTCGCGGATTGGAGTTGCTCGACCGCTTTGAACTGCTGGACAAGCGCGATACGCCGGTGCAAAAGCTATCACGAGGAATGCAGCAAAAGGTCGCGATCGCCGTTGCCCTCATCCACAATCCCCAACTTTTACTTCTGGACGAACCGACCCTTGGTCTCGATGTTGAAGCAGGAGAAACGGTAAAAGCATTGGTGCGCCAAATTGCCCAAGAAGGCCGCGCCATTTTGCTCACCACTCACCAGTTAGACGTGGCCGAAGAGCTTT
>CAZFWL010000505.1:0-3497 GCA_964522775.1 uncultured Halomicronema sp. | reverse complement strand
GCATGCGTTCTTGGCGCTACTCCATGGTTGTGAATGATATGACCATCGAGAAAATGTTCGTTGAGCCTGATTTTGGCGACAACTGTCCGACTGACCCCTTCGAAGTTTCCGATGCGGACACAATGCTCGCTTACCTGAAGGGCGAAGCTGCACCTGGTGTTTCCGAGCCTCGCAAGGAATTTGTTGGCTAGTCATAGGCCCTGATATGTAATTTGTGCATATCAACTTGATTAAGTTCCAATGTCGGCTGTCTTAGATAGGCAGTCGGCATTTTTTTTGCCCAATGCCGGGTGTGAACTGCGCTTTGCCCGTTGCTGGAGACCTGCCGTAAGCTGCCTTCGATTCCGTTAAGCTTGCTACCGTAATGGGCTACATCACACTAGATGATGTAGCTGCTTTAGAACATTTTCCTTAATCAGACCAAATATTATGGCTCAGATGCTGTCTGAGATTGCCCGCGATCGCGGCATCGACTATTTTCTTATTTCTTTTACGGATCTGTTTGGAGTGCAGCGCTCTAAGTTGGTGCCAGCCCAAAGTATCGATACGATGGCCGCAAATGGGGCCGGGTTTGCGGGGTTTGCCGCCTGGTTGGATATGACGCCAGCGGATCCCGATATCCTGGCCATTCCTGATGCCGATAGTTTGTTCCAGCTACCTTGGCAGCCAGATGTCGGGTGGATGCCTGCCGATCTTTACGGAGTGGATGGTGAACCGATCGCTCAAACCCCACGCCTGGTGCTGAAACGACTCTTAGCTCAAGCTGAAGAACTCGGCTATCAGGTCTGTACTGGGGTTGAGTGTGAGTACTTTTTGCTGAACGAAGACGGTACCGATATTTCGGATAACCGCGATCGCCAGTCCAAACCTTGCTACGACCAACAAGCGCTCATGCGTCGTTACGATGTCATTCGCGAAATTTGCGACGGCATGTTGGCGCTGGGCTGGGGACCATATCAAAATGACCATGAGGATGCCAACGGCCAGTTTGAAATGAACTGGACTTTTGATAACGCTCTGGTGACCGCCGATCGCCAGGCCTTTTTTCAATTCATGGTGAAAAGTATTGCCGAAAAGCACGGCTATCAGGCAACCTTTAAGCCGAAGCCGTTTCCTCACCTCACGGGCAATGGCTGTCATGTCCACCTATCCATATGGGATCGCGATCGCACCGATAATCTCTTTCTTGATCCGGAGGGAGAGTTGGGCCTCTCAGCGCTCGCATACCAGTTCATTGGTGGCCTATTGCATTCAGGCGAAGCGTTATGTGCCTTTGCCAATCCAACCGTGAATTCTTATCGCCGCATCAATGCCCCGGTCACGGCATCGGGAGCGACTTGGTCACCGAATACTTTGAGCTACAGCGGCAACAACCGCACCCATACAATTCGCATTCCTGAATCAGGACGCTTTGAGCTGCGATTGGCGGACGGCTCGGCCAACCCTTATCTGCTACCAGCTGCGCTGATCGCGGCAGGGCTAGAGGGCATCGCGGAGAAACGCGATCCCGGTCCCCGCCGCGACAACAATGCTTACACTCATCCTCTGTCACCCGGCGAAGCGAAAACCTTGCCCAAAAGTTTGCCCGATGCGCTGCTGCATTTAGAGCGCAACACGGTGCTGCCAGACGCCATGGGCTCTGAGTTCGTCGCCTCTTACCTCAAACTCAAGCATCAAGCTCTGCACGAATATACCAGTCATATGACAACTGGTAATGCGATCGACTAGCTCAGCCAAGGCAATCTTAGGATGCTTCACAGGCATTGCTGATGACTGTGAACGTGCATGATTCTGGCTAAGGTAAGGTAGCTACCGCTGGCCTAAATCATGCTAAAAATCACGAATCGCACCTATATTCCTGACAGCGAAATCGAATTGAACGCAGTGCGATCGTCAGGCGCGGGCGGCCAAAATGTAAATAAAGTCGCCAGTGCGATTCACCTCCGGTTTGATATCCCTGCCTCTTCACTGCCAGAGGTGCATAAAGAACGCCTACTGAAGCTACGCGACAACCGTATTACGAAAGACGGCGTTGTGGTGATCAAGGCGCAGGAGCATCGCACCCAAGAGCAAAACAAGGAAGAAGCGCTGAAACGACTGAAACAGCTGCTGCAAAGTGTCACCCACACTCCGAAGAAGCGGAAACCGACGAAGCGATCGCGAAGTGCTGATCGAAAGCGCATCGAACGCAAGAAAAAACGCGGCCAAAAGAAAGCCCTGCGGGGCAATGTGCGCTTATAGAGTGATTTTGTTTAAGGATGAGCAGCTGTCTTGGCAATCCCGGTCCCTCATCGGGGCCGGTAAGAGCAGGCATTAACGAGGACTAAGAGCGATTGTGAGGGCAAGCGGGGACAGAGATGTTCCTGCTTGCCAGGTTTTAAAGACCATCGCGGTAATCCTGCTAGAGGCAAAATGCCCACAAATCAATTCCCGGCAGCGGTTTTAGCGACTTTTTCTGGGGCGCTGTCAGAGCCGATTCTAAGTGAACTACAGGAATCGGCTCTGACCGTTGGGTTCGACTAAAAGAGCAGTAGCTTGTATAAAAACCGATATGGGATTTTCACCCCACCATCCTCTGATACTTAACAGGCATTACCCGCCTCTTCCAACCGTAAGTCAATGACGTCTCCCCGTAAGCCATTTTTTCCGCCATTATTCGCTCGCAATCGTGATGAGGCTGGTCGCACTGCCACCCCGCTTGAACTTTTCTTTGATTTGGTGGTCGTCATTGCCCTTGACTCTGCTGCCCATGGCTTAGTGCATGCTGTAGGTGAGGGACAACCGGGAATTGGTCTGGTGCAGTTTTTGATTCCCTTTTTTGCCATTTGGTGGGCCTGGAATCTATTTACCTGGTTTGCCAGTTGTTTTGACAATGACGATGCGGCCTATCGCATCAAAACCATGGTGGTGATGATAGGTCTCTTGCTCATGGCGGCTGATATCCCTCTAGTTTTCAGAGGGGCAGCACCGACGTTTGGCCTAATTGGCTATAGCATCGTTCGCCTGACCTTGGTGCTGATGTGGCTGCGGGTCATCTCTGGTAACCCTAACTTCAGGGAAACAGCCGCACGCTACCGCTGGCGGACAATGGCTGTGCTGAGTTTGTGGGCCATTGTGATTTTTGGTCTGCCCCCTGGCAGTATGGCCTTTAGGCTGGGATTTTTTATTGCTGCCGTCTGCGACATGCTCATTCCCTGGTTTGTGGAGAAAGCCGCTGTCACTCCCCTCCCGTGGCACCGCGAGCATATTGTGGAGCGATTTGGCCTACTGAATATTATTGTGCTGGGGGAAGTGTTGCTCAGTAGCACGCGAGCACTGGAAGTAGCCATTGTGGACGACATTGTCTTTGACGAACTTAGCGGTGCCTTAGTGGGCCTGGCAATCTGTGGCATCGTCATTGCCTTCTCGATGTGGTGGCTCTATTTTTGTCAGGCCGATCCGCTAGAGCGCGTAGACATTAACCGGGCTTTTGTCTGGGCCTATGGTCATTTCTTTGT
>CAZFWL010000504.1:0-3498 GCA_964522775.1 uncultured Halomicronema sp. | reverse complement strand
TTGGAGGCGATGGCAGCGGGGATTCCGGTCGTCGCCAGCGATCGCGGATTGGAAGGCCTTACGGTCGATAGCGACGACGTGCCCTTGCGGGCCTTACGAGCCAACGCAGTAGAGGACTACGTCACTGCCATTCAACAACTTTTTGAAAAGCCTGAGCTCAGAGCGACGCTCTCCGCGAATGCTCGCACTATGATTGAAGCGGACTATACCTGGCAGCAAGCGGGACAAACCTACAGTCAAATTTTGGCTGGGTAGTGCCGGGTGCTGCGATCGCGCCTGGGATGCCCCAATCGTCACCTCCTTCTAAAGATGCGCTAGCGGCGGGCCTCGTGGTCAAACCGGTGAAAACTAGCCCGGTGAGCCAACGACAGACTCGCTCGGTGGGATTGCCGTGGCGTCAATGGGGCCGCCAGTGGGGCCGACTGACGGGTCTGAGCCTGCTGATAGTGGGGGCGGGTACGCTGATCGGCATCAGCGTATGGACCAGCGTGATCGTCATTCTGCGACCGCAGCCACCGCGCTGGGTAGCGCAGTATTTCCCAGGACTAACGGGGCACTGGAGTGATGTGCCACTCCAAACGACAGCGGAGATTGAGGATGAGCTTGCCACTCAGCAGCGCTACGCGGGTACCTGGCTAGACTTAGCCCAGATGAGCGATCGTCCCGAATTTGCCAACCTCAAGCTACTGACGATTTTCGCTGAGCGATCGTCCTGCAGCCGCGACTGTGAAGCGATTGTCGAGCTGCGACTCTATCGCCAAACAGCGGGAAGAAACACTGCCAACCAGTTGCAGCTACTGCACCAATTACCCGTGCAGGGGCCGACAGAGGCCACCGTTTTGAAAGCCTTGTCGACGCCAGCAGCCAACCACTCTGGATCAACTTATCAACTGCCCCTCACCGCCCTCAAACCACTGCACAACGATGCCTTGCCCGGTGCTTGGCTGACTTTGACTGGACGCTGGCAACCCCAGGGCAGCCCGATTTTGTATGGCCAGATGCTGCATGTCAATCCACAGCTGCAACGCATCACTTCACTGCTCAATTGGCAAAGTCCCCCAGGGCGCATGCCCCTCTGGCGCAATATCGATCAGCAGGGCACACCCGAATTATTAGTCAACCAAACCTATGGTCTCGAACCGAGCTTTCAGCTTTACCGCGTCGGTAATTTGCAAGCGGTGGGTACCCACACTCGGCTAGAAGCAATCACGCTGAAACCCCTCTCGTTACCGTCAGAAGCCTCCGCGATCGCCTACAAAAATGCGCTGTTCCTGGCCCAACGAGGCCTGTGGTCAGAAGCTCACACCCGCTTGACGCACCTAAAAACACAACTTGCTGCTGACTGGTCGGATGAATTGGAACAGCAGTGGCAGTTAGTCGCCTTACATAGTCAATTTAGTGCGGCTCAGGCCGAGCGCGACTGGTCGCAACCGAGTCAAAAGCTGCTGGCCTTGCTTCTGGATGGACAGTGGCAAACAGCCCTCCAGCTTGTCCAGGGAAACAAAAGCGGATTTCCTAAAGCAGTCCTACCGCTGTTAGAACGAGACTTTTCGCGGGTGTGGCCCCGACTAACTGCGACGTTGCAAGTTGACGCCGATCACCAAGCCGCACAACTGTGGAACGCGCTGATGATGATGACCAAAGAAGACAAAGCCGCCGCCCTAAAGTGGCTGGAGGCTGATCAGAACGCATCACTGCGTAAAGAGTTTGAGGCGATCGCGCAAACCGTCACCAATCCTGAACCCGCTCCGATCATTGTCTGGCCGACGGCAACCGACAATACAGCCGATGTGGCGACCACCACGACCACACCACCTCTGTGGGATGGCCTCCTGGGTGAAGGTCAACCTTTAACCAACTTCACCCCCCGCGATTGGCAGCGCCTCCCCAACGGCCCAGACTTAACGCTAGCGCCCGGACAACAATGGTTCAGCATTACGCTGCAATCCGGACACCGCCAGGGACAATGGCAACAACCGATCTCATTCTCGTCGCCACAAACCGCTCAATCACCGCAACAGCTCTGGCAAACCCTCGGACTCGGCCCTAGTGCCACCCTACAGAGCATCAATCTGGCCAACGGCAATCCGCAAACGCTGGAAGTCTTGGGCGCTCGCTGGCAAGGTCAGCGACTCACTTTACTGGCACGGGGCGTCACGACTGATCGTGCCCTACTTGTCACCACGCCAGGGCAATGGCAAAGTGCCGCCGCAGTGAGTTCGACAGGGTTAGCAGGCTGGCTCGCAGCCCAACCAGAAAACAGTGATCGCCTATTAGCGACACTGCAAAATCATTTAGGGATTGATCCGCTGGCCTTAGACGTCATCTTGCAACAGCAAGCCGCCGCCGTCCCCCCCTGGGCAACTGTCCAACAGATCGATTTGGTCGATGGTGGCCCAGCCGAACTGATCATTTCCCTGTCCTCAGACCTACTAGCTTCCCAAGGCTTGGCCGCTGCAGGGCAACAGCCAACGGAATTGATTTTGACTGCCCAAGGTGAACTGCTGTACAGCAGTGTGTGGTCCGGAGCGGCACCTGCTTTAGTCGGCTGGATTCAGTCGTCTTCTCAGCAGCCAGTCTTGGTAATCAACCAGGGCGATCGCCCTCAGTTTCTATTCTGGTCACCGCAAAATCGCCGGTTTCAGTAAAAATGGGGGATGGGCAACTTAGATCTTTACCTGCTGCCACTTATCAACCACCTAAACACAGACCGATTTATGCAACCGATTCACGTCATTGGCGGCGGCCTCGCCGGTACCGAAGCGACCTGGCAAATTGCCCAGGCTGGAGTACCCGTCGTCCTCCATGAGATGCGTCCAGAGAAACAGTCTCCTGCCCACCACAGCGAGCATTTAGCGGAATTGGTCTGCAGCAATTCTTTTGGAGCCCAGTCCAGCGATCGCGCTTCGGGGCTACTGCATGAAGAGTTGCGTCGCCTCGGCTCCGTCGTCATTGGCAAAGCCGACGAGCATCACGTCCCGGCTGGGGGAGCCTTAGCCGTCGATCGCGCCATCTTCAGCCGTGATCTAACCGAAACCCTCGCCAGCCATCCCCTCATCGAACTGCGCCGCGACGAAGTCCACCAGATCCCGGATGATGATGTGGTCGTGCTCACCACCGGTCCCCTAACCAGCGAAGCCTTGTCCCGTGACTTGCAACGGTTTACCGGACAGGCATACATGAGCTTCTTCGATGCGGCCAGTCCGATCATCGTGGGAGAAAGCATCAACCGTGATGTGGCCTTTATGGCCTCCCGGTACGATCGTGGTGAAGCCGCCTACCTCAACTGCCCAATGAAGCGAGAGCAGTATCTCCACTTTTGGCAGGAACTTTGCGCCGCTGAACAGGCAGAACTCAAAGAATTCGAGCGAGAAACTGCCAAGTTTTTTGAGGCCTGTCTGCCCATTGAAGAAATGGCCCGCCGGGGCGAAGACACCATGCGCTACGGCCCGATGAAACCCGTGGGCTTGTTTGATGCACGACTCGGTCACTTTAAAG
>CAZFWL010000503.1:0-3498 GCA_964522775.1 uncultured Halomicronema sp. | reverse complement strand
GAAGGAAATCAAGTTCGAGTTCGACACCGTTGACACCCTCTAAATCAGCGACGGGGTGCCACGGCACCCTAGCGACGGCTTAAGGCACGTTGGTAGTTCCATCGACGGCGGTAATTCATCAAAAAGTGGTGAGATTGCTGCATCAGCTACCGAAACTGGAGAAGTTTCGGGCTTAGATTCAGGGCTACCAACCGCCCATTGGCGGGGGCTATGTCAACCGTTCGGAAAATTCTGATGGACCTCAAGAAGTCAGCTAAAGACGCCGCTAAGGTGCTCACTAGCTATCTGACGTTTCAGGCTGTGAAAACAGTGCTGAATCAGCTGAGGGAAACCAACCCGGCCCACGCCTATTGGCTCAATTCGTTTTCCACTAAAGAGGCATTACAGGATGGGGAAGCCTATCTGAACGCCCTCTTGCAGGAACGGCCGGAATTCGCCATCCGGATCATGACTGTACGGCAGACCATTGCAGATGAAATCTGCGAGTTTTTGCCAGAAATGGTCTTAACGGGCATCCAGCAAGCCAATATGGAACACCGTCGCCAGCATTTAGAGCGCATTACCCAGTTGGGGTCTACCCAGCACGCGATCGAGGAAGAAGTTGACGTTTCCCCCGACTCTGCGGCTGACCCTGAGACAACTTCTGAGTAGTGTCCTGTCATTCAGTTCGAATTTGTTCATGCCTTCACTGCTGAAGTGTGCATGTTTCCGGCGCTAAGCCGATTGTTAATTAGTTAACCCAACGGAAAATCATGAAAACTCTGCCTAAAGAGCGTCGTTACGAAACCCTTTCCTACCTGCCGCCTTTGACGGATGCTCAAATCGAGCGTCAGATTGCCTACATTCTCAAGATGGGCTACTTCCCTGCAGTTGAGTTCAATGAGGACTCTAACCCCGAAGCTTATTACTGGACCATGTGGAAGCTGCCGATGTTCAACGCCTCTAGTACTCAAGAGGTCTTGAGCGAAGTTCAGGCTTGCCGCTCTGAGTATCCCGATTGCTTCATCCGCGTGGTGGGCTTCGACAACGTGAAGCAGTGCCAAATCACCAGCTTTATCGTGCACAAGCCCGGTGCGACCAGCTATCGCTACTAGAGTGAGTTTGGTCGATTAGTTCTGATGAGTGAAAGGGGCAGCAATGCCCCTTTTTTATTGGCCTTGAACTGTGCTGACGATGGCAACGGTGATAGCTATAGTGTTGCCAGCGTGAATTAAAGACGGTGTATGCGATCGCCCTTGCCCAATTCCAACCTAACCTTTCTCCAACATCGTCCTTGGTTTCGCGTCTTGTTTCGGTGGCAGGGATCGGTGGTGCCCGCAGTTTGGCCGCGATCGCTGCTCTGTGCTGGTTTTGGACTGTTCATCACCTATCTCTATCAAGCCGGTGCCCCAGTTTCGTTCAGCGGTTTGGGCAACATTGTCCCGAGCATCGTTTTAGGCTTGCTCTTGGTCTTTCGCACCAACACCGCTTATGAGCGATTTTGGGAAGGGCGGAAGCTCTGGGGCCAGCTGGTGAATACCAACCGCAACCTCGCTCGACAGATCTGGGTGGTGGTGAAAGAAAATTCATCCAGTGAATGTAAGGCCAAAATCCATCATTTGCATCTGCTCGTGGCTTTTGCGAGAGCCACCAAGCAACACCTCCGCTGTGAACCGTTGGACGCAACATTCGCCGCTGTCGTGACGCCCGCAGAACTAGCAGAACTGGAAAAGATGCATCATCCGCCGTTGGAGATTGCCTTTTGGATTGCGAACTATCTCCAGTCTTGCTTTAACCAGGGACGACTCAATGCCATTCAACTCTCGGCCCTGCTAAGTCAAGTGGATACATTGGTGGATATTTTGGGCGGGTGCGAGCGCATTCTCAAAACCCCGATTCCGCTCGCCTATGCAATTCACCTGAAGCAATTGTTACTGCTCTATTGTTTGGCTCTGCCATTTCAAATGGTGAGCACGCTGGGATGGTGGACCGCGATCGCAGTGGGGTTGATCAGCTTTGCCGTGTTTGGAATTGAGCAAATTGGCATCGAAATCGAGAACCCTTTCGGACACGACGCTAACGACCTGCCCCTTGATGCGATTTGCGACACCATGCAGCGCAATATTGAGGACCTGATTACGCTAAAACCTGACAATTGTTGTTGGCAGGAAGAAGATCCGCCAGTGGCTTCAGCCTCTTCGCCATCGACATAAGCGGTTTGTCAGGCAGCTGGCTCATGAACGCGATCGGAACGAACTCGCGACCATGTCTCAACCTTGATTTAGGCGGGCTGTCGGTTCGGTGGCAAGGCGATCGTCAACACTCAATCACGTTTACAGTCGCCACGTTGAGAGCGAGCCCGCCGCGAGAGGTTTCCTTATATTTTTCGTGCATGTCGCGGCCCGTATCGCGCATGGTTTTGATGACTTTGTCGAGGTGGACGCAGTGTTCGCCGTTGCCTTTCAGCGCCATACGGGCGGCGTTGATAGCCTTAATTGAACCCATGGCATTGCGCTCGATGCAGGGTACTTGCACCAATCCGCCGACCGGATCGCAGGTCAGGCCCAGGTTGTGTTCCATACCAATTTCAGCGGCGTTTTCGACTTGGGCCGGTGTGCCACCCAGCACTTCGGCTAGGGCTCCTGCTGCCATGGAACAGGCGACGCCGACTTCGCCCTGACAGCCCACGTCCGCGCCCGAGATCGAGGCGTTTTCTTTATAGAGGATGGCGATCGCTCCTGCCGTCAACAAAAACCGTACAATCCCATCATCACAAGTGCTATGACAAAACCGATGGTAATAGTGCAGCACCGCCGGAATGATGCCCGCTGCGCCATTCGTCGGGGCCGTCACAATGCGTCCGCCCGCCGCGTTTTCTTCATTCACCGCCATGGCGTACACATTCACCCAATCCATGATGGTGAGCGGGTCGGCAAGGGAAAAGTCCGATCGCTCTTTCAAATGACGGTATAAATCTGCCGCTCGTCGCTTCCCCTTAAGCCCACCGGGAAGAATCCCGTCAGTGTGGCAGCCGCGAGAGACACAGTCCTGCATCACTCGCCAGATGCGCAGCAGTTCCGTTCGAATATCGGCTTCCGATCTCCACACCTGCTCGTTTTGCAGCATCAACTCGCTGATGGAGATGTCGTCCTTTTGGCAATAGTCCAATAGTTGTGCCGCCGTGGTGAACGGATAGGGGACAGACGATTGGTGGAGTTGGAGGCGATCGATACTGGCGGCATTTTCATCCACCACAAAACCGCCGCCGATGGAATAGTAAGTGCGCGATCGCAGCATCGCTCCGAGCCCATCAAAGGCAGTGAATACCATCCCGTTGGGATGAAACGGCAACGGCTGCCAATGGAGATTGAGATCGGTCTTGTCGTTAAAGGGGACAGCATTTTGGCGCAGCAGCCAGAGTGAGCCGGTTTCGCGCACACGATGTAGATAGCCTTCCACCATGTTGGTGTTGACGGAATCGGGCGACTCGCCTTCGAGACCGAGCAACACAGCGCGATC
>CAZFWL010000502.1:0-3504 GCA_964522775.1 uncultured Halomicronema sp. | reverse complement strand
TTTCATCCTTTTCTGAGCACATCACCATTTTGTCGACGGTGAGCATTTTGCCGTACTCAAACGTGTCGAATATTTCCACTGTTTGATAAGGCGACTTTTCATGAAAAATGCGATCGCCCTTATGCCGAATCGAGAGCGCAATATGTTCGTTGCGATCGGTAAACCAAACGCTGCGGCTGTAGCGGGGCGTGATCAATTTTTGAGTCGCCGAATCCCGCAGATCACCCAAATCAATGTCGGTTTTTTCGAGCAGTTCCAGCTGCCCCCGATTCAACTCCACCGCCGACCCATGATGTGCTTCGAACTCTGACTTTAGAATCTCGTAGGACACCCACGGATTCACCGAATAACCACAGGTAAAGAGATCGACCGCTGCATAACGGTACTCAGGCCAGGTATGAATCGCTAGATGACTTTCTTGAATCACCACGACGCCGGACACGCCAAAAGGCGAAAAATGGTGAAAGGTGGAGCTAATAATCGTGGCCCCGGATTCTGTCGCTGCCTTCAACATGCTGGCTTCGATGTGAGGCACGTCATTCAAAATTTCGCTGGAGCAACCGTGAAACTCAACCAGAATGTGCCGTCCAAGAGAATTCATGCTGGGTATTCCCCCTGAATAAATTGCGTTCAAACTGCACGATGCTGAACGTGATCAGCCTGGCGTGAATGTGCGTTGAATGCAGTTTCGATAAACCGACTTGTAGCTTACAGTCTAAAGCTGACTTTTGTAGGGACTTGAAACAGACCGATTGAACGCTGAGAACAGCACTAGAGGACATCAGAACGGGCCTGAATCCGGCGATTGAGAAGGACGTGAACTCGGTAGCCCAAGAGCAATGCGGCTACCAACTGTCCCAGGGCCAGACCCCACCATAAACCGAGCCCTTGCCAGGCCCAGACCTGCCCGAGCAAATACCCGACACCAATACCAATAACCCAATGGGCCCCAAAGTCAACGATAGCGAGTAGATGGGTGTCATGGAGCCCTTGCAACGTGCCTAAACTAATCAAGCGAAAGCCCTGAAAAATTTGAAACACAACGCCAATTTTGAATAAGGCCATGGCAATTTGCACGATCGCTTGATTTTCGGCCAGGTGGACATCCACATAGAAACCGGTAATAGTTGCCGGTAGTAACCAAAGGGGGACGGCCAATACGCCCACGACAACACCATTGAGCAGCAAGCTCATAACCATGAGTCGCTGAGCGGTATCTGGGCGATCGGCACCGATTTGGTGGGCGGTACACATTGCGGTGGCATAAGACAGCCCCCAGGAAAACATCAACAGGACTTCCGTCGTGGTCATGACAATTCGGTGGGCTGCTAACCAGTCAGCGCCCCACCAACCCATCATCAGCGCCGCCATCGTTAAGGCTCCGAACTCGGTACCGTAGTCCACACACAAGGGCCAACCGAGATGCACAATTTGGCGCAGCACCGGTGGATACACCCGACCAATGAACCGAAACAGCCCCCAGCGCTGGAGATCTGGCCGCCATCGCAAGCGCAGCGCGATCGCTCCAAACATGCCCCAAAAGATCAGGACACTACTCCAACCAATGCCCGCTAAGCCCAACTGCGGCAGGCCCCATCGCCCATATATCAGCGCATCATTGAAAAAAATGTTGAAGGGAATGCTGCCGACCATGAGGACGGTCAGTAAACGGGGTTGCATCAAGGCCGTTGTGATTTCTTTAAAGACGAATAATCCTAGGGCGGCAGGCAGTCCCCACAGAATGGCTTGCAAATAGGCCATGGTGGCCGCCACAATCTGGGGATCTTGCCCAAGGGCTAGCAAGCCTGGTGCCAAATGCCAACAGACCGCCATCGTCGGAATTGACACGACTAAACTTAGCAGGAGCGCTTGTGACGTAATCACGCCGACTCGAACATCCCGCCCTGCACCGTAGGCTTCCGCCGCCAGCGCTCCGGTCATCTCTAGCAAACCGGAAAACAGCGCTAGAACCGTCCAAAAGATCACCGCGCCCAAGCCCCCGCCCGCTAAAGCAACGGTGCCCAATTGCCCCATCATTAGAGTGTCAACCACGTTGACCATGCCCTCAGCAACTTGAACGAATGTGAGTGGAATAGCCAAATGTAGTAAAGCTTGGATTTCGGCAGGCACTTTCATGACGCTGGCGAGGGAGATGACTAAAGGGCCAGTGTAGGGTACGGAACGAGATCGCTAGCGATTACTACAGCAAGATCGTTCAACGGCTTCCGACCAAGCGGCTGCACAGTCAATAGAAAGGGGAGACAACTAGCTAGCTGTCCCCCCTGATTCTCAAATAAACGCAACAGGCAAGCGCGAGTACGAGATCGCAAATCTCAACGTCCCGCGATCGCGACTATCCCTGGCGCATAGGCTTCAACAACATTGCCAGACTTGCTACAAGTAATCATCAAATAATCACAGTGAGGACACTGAGTGCGAGTCAACCCCTCGGCATCAAGAAAGTGGCGCGAAGCATGGCCGCCGCAGTTAGGGCAGTTAACAATGTGTTGTGAGTAATTCATTAATCTTGGTTAGGCGTCAGAGAGTGATTATCTAAAAGCAATCGACCGCCATGGCTATACGCAGCCAAGCGGCCGATCCAAAAACATTACGGGGATCAAAAGAGACTTAATATTCAAAAATGTCCTTTGACATATGTAAATGTTATTTCAAACATCAATGAAAATGCAACTGAAAAACCCAAAACACCCTAAAAGATATATAAAACTTTGATCCCCGCACTCTTCACAAAGTCACCCCTCTTCTTGCGCCCACCAAGTGTAAAAAGAAACACAAAAAATATAAATAAAATCTTAAATTTATCTATTGATCGATTGATGTGTAAATCGTGCACCTATAGCTGCCTTAGAATTTCGTAAACATTCTGCCTGAGCCATTCAGATTAATTGAGCGACCATGAGGAGTCCTACCGATGGCGACACCCAGGCTAAGTTGCCTACACAATGCGTCGAGATGTCGACCAATCAAGGGCTTACAGCGCTGGCTATGAAAGATGTTCAAGTTCGGGATCGCACCCCAAGATAAAGCGCGTCAATGGGAAATACCCACTTTTTTACTGAGCTAAATGGGGATCATCCACACGGCTGCCATCAGTTGGTCTAGCGATTAAGTAGCTCATCTTGCGGCGGTTGCTGCCAGCGGCTAATGACGTCTCGTAGTGCTGACAGATCGGCATCTAAAGCCGAGTTTTCACCATATTGAAAAGGATTGTCGAGATCACGAATGAGTCGCAGCAAATAGGCAAAAGCGATGAACAGTAAAGTCGAAACAATCAGACCTTGTTCAAAGCGATCGCTGCTCACCAGCAATAAACTCACGACTGCGCTAATCAAAAAAATTTCCAGCAGCACATAAGCGGGCTGCAAAAAATCTGTATCGCGAATAATGAGAATGCGACGAGTGAGTAACCGTAAATTGGCTTGTTCGCCTTGTAAGCGGCTGACCAACGGCGCATCGCCAAACTGGAGCATATCGGCAAAATGG
>CAZFWL010000501.1:0-3505 GCA_964522775.1 uncultured Halomicronema sp. | reverse complement strand
GTAGCCATTTTGGGCATGGCAGCGGCGGCTTCGTTACGACTCAGAGAGAACTTTTGAGTCAGCGTACGGAGGTTGATATGCTGCGGCAGTTCAGCGGCCACCTGGCGAGGGTTCAGTGACAGCTGCGGCTTCAGAGTGATTGCTGCTGAGGTGGTGGCCCCAACAATAAAGCAAAAAATGCCGACCTTCGCGAGCAGGAAAGTCTTGGAGCTGCTAGCCGATGAATGCTCTGCTGACTCAGTGGCAGACTCTACTTTGCCTGTTGTTTCAGCGGCGGCGCTAGCATCCTGCTGAGCCGCCGAGTCTGCGGCCGCTGAGTGATCTGCTGATTTATCCATACAAGCTACCGCTCTACTCCTAACCGGCCAACCCAAACTTCTCAGCCCATATTATGCAGAAGACTGGGACTTTTTTCGCTAACAGTCTGCGTTTTTTGGGTTAAGAAGTTCGGCAGCTTCTTTAAGTGTGCGTTAACCAACGGCTGAGGACTAATTATCCACACAGGAAGCAGCGGCTCGCGACGGGCTAAAAGCCAAGCGAGGTGAGATCTGCTGCCGTGTTTGCTGACGGCTCCAGCGTTCGTAGTCGCTGGCCAGCTGATGCAGTAATCGATGCTTGATCGTATTCAAGACGCCGCGCAAAATTTGGTTGCCTGTCGTTTCCAGGATGGAGTGTGGAGTCAGCGCTAAAATCGGCGGCAAGCTTACTGCAATTTGCAGATCGACATCGCCCTGCAAGTCCGTCACGGTATCGCGTTCGATCAGCTGCAACTCTCCCTGCAAGTTGAGAGCAAACTGCTGATTGATAAATTGGTTGCCTTTGATCCAGCAGTCGAGCGATCGCACCATCAAGACATGATCGCGACTTGTATCAATCTGCAAATCTACGACGGGCCGAATGCTCAGCATCAAAAACTGGAATCCGCGCAGATGGAACCGAAAAGTATCAGCACTCAGCTCCTCAACTTGATCGGGGTTCATCAAGGCATGTACCAAGCGTCGTGGTTGTTTGAGGTAATGACTGAGCGGTACCGCGTGACGGGCGATCTGCATGTTTGCAGTTTGTTGAGCAGCAAGACGAAGCATGAAGTTGATGAGTGAAAAGTTCTGGAGCGAGCGGAGTAGCTATCGATCGGCTTAATGCAGACTGAAAAGTAAAATCATTATGCCGTGTAAATACTGACCCCTTACTCATATACTTAACACCTCTTCATATCTTTGTGTGGGCTTGTAACGGTACGGATTTCGCGATGACAGTGCCTTATTGGAACGGACTAAGGTCAACGGCAGCTGTCCAGAAAGATCGAAACCTCGCGTTGCGTTGTCGTAGCGGTGTAAGCGATCTCGGGGATTGATTTAGTCAATTTGCCAGACAGGTTTTCTTCTAAGGTGGTGTAGAGATTGCGCATGTGACATCTGCACTTAGATCGACGGTTATGGCTGTAAGCATTGCTCATTTGGGGCCACGGGGCACATTTTCTGAACAAGCGGCGTTGGCGTTTCAAGCTTGGCTTAAAGACAGCAGCGGCCAAGATAGTTCCCTGGTCGCTTATCCGAGTATTTTGCAAGCGATTCAAGCCGTCGCTGACGAGGCGGTAGCTTTAGCCATTGTGCCGGTCGAAAACTCGATTGAAGGAAGTGTCGCTGTCACCCTGGATACCCTCTGGCAATTGGAGTTATTGCAGATTCAGCAGGCGCTGGTACTTCCGATTCGCCACAATCTCATTACCCAGGCCAGCAGTCCTCAAGTTATTGAGACGATCTATTCTCATCCGCAGGCGCTTGGGCAATGCCAGCAGTGGCTGACTCAGCACTGCCCCCAAGCAACCCTGGTGCCGACGCGCTCGACGACTGAGTCGTTGCGGCATCTGGAAGAAAACGTGACGACAGCCGCGATCGCTTCCGCTTGGGCGGCCACACTGTATAAGTTGCCGGTCTTGGTGCATACCATCAATGATCAACCCGATAACTGCACTAAATTTTGGGTCTTGAGCAAAACGATGGCATCCCAGGGCAGTCACACCTCTTTAGCCTTTAGCTTGCCGATTAATGAGCCGGGGGCGTTGCTCAAGCCATTAGCCATTTTTTCTCAGGCTCAGATTAATTTGAGTCGCATCGAATCGCGACCCACCAAGCGATCGCTAGGGGAATATCTTTTCTTCCTGGATCTAGAAGCAAGTTTGGATGCCGCTCACACGCAAGCCACCCTGCGTGACCTCGCGACCTGCACAGAGAAGGTCAAGCTATTTGGTAGCTACGACACTCTCGCCGTCTCGGCTCAGTCCTCACCTTAAGGTAAGCTCACCGCTGCTGAGAGTCGGCCTACATGGCAGTAGCTGGGCTCGATTGGTGAAGCTTGACCGATTTCAACTCGCAGCCTTAACGACTGTTAGTAGGACACTCAAAGCAACCGTCTCACGATAACGTTTGGGTAGGGTAACGCCACCGCCAAGATTCCTCAAGAAACATCCGGAGCGATCACTACAGCTTCGTAAAAGAAACATAAAGCTATTTCATGAGTCGTAAATCTCATGTGAGGTTATGCCATAGCTACTTTTTTGGGTCATATCGTTTCTCCGTCTGTGCACACGATGGGAGCTGCTTTCATGCCGGCTCTTAAACTGTCACAGCCGTCAATAGCTTTCTGCGCAATCTCCCGGAGCCCGTCTGTAGAAACAGTTGAGTTACAGGGATGTCTACCCCCGCTAAGCATTATGCATACTCCTGCGATCGGCACTACCGCTACGATGCCTCACTCGGCCCTGCCTGAGGTATCACCTTGGCAGCGACTACCGCTGCAAAAGTTGACCAATTTTGAGATCATCGGGCCGCAGTTTGCAGGGCACCAGGTCTGGTTCGAATCAACCATTGCCTTGCGCCCTTCTAATCCCGCTTTTCAAGCTCATGAGTCACCGCTGACCCTGATGGCTCATGCTCGAGATACCGGGCTGAAGGTGACATTGGGTGAGGAGATCGCCGAAATCGATTTCGGTTTCATCAGCAGCGCTCCGCTCACTATCTCTTGTCTAGATGCCCAGGGGCACTGCGTGGCCATCTTTCAAACGACTCCAGACGCTCAGTCTGCAGAGGCCACTGATGCTCCAACCGTGCAAGGCGTCACTTTCAACACTCGGGGTACTAAAACGGTGCGCATTGATTGCCGTGTCCCCTTCGTATTGACTCGTTTTTGGGTCAAGCAAGCTACGGCTTAATAGGTGAGTGCCCGGATGGCAAATTTAGGCAATGCGAGCATGCGCCGCCAGCGCCATGGCTCTTGGTAGAGACGGTATAGCCACTCCAGATTGTTGTTGCAAAAGAAGGCCGGGGCACGTTCCTTGTTGCCTGCCCAAATATCAAAGCTACCGCCGACCCCGATCCAGATGGCGTTGGGGCAGAGCGATCTCCGTTCGGCAATCCAAAATTCCTGTCGCGGTACCCCCAGCGCTACCAAAATCACGGTGGCCTGCACGGTTTGCAATTGCCCTTCCAATGCTGGTAAATCATCC
>CAZFWL010000500.1:0-3511 GCA_964522775.1 uncultured Halomicronema sp. | reverse complement strand
CCTACTCGAACGAGCAGACAAAACAGCACGCATTTTGGATGTGAAGTATTACATCTTGCTGCCATCGGTCAAGGATGTAGGAACACCGTTAGATGAATTGCAGTGGATTGCCCTGCTCAAATCGGCCAGCGCCTACGAAATGTATCGCAAACGCCAGCGGCGGGTCACCCCCGAAGGCATCACTCAGTTTTTGATTTTAGATCCAGAGTTTCCCCGCTCCATTCAATCTTGCCTGTTGCAGGCGGAGCGATCGCTCCACCAAATCACGGGCACCACCATCGGCAGTTGGTGCAATAGCAGCGAGCGCACTCTGGGCCGTCTCCGTTCGGAGTTGGAATATATGACGCTGGACGAAGTGTTTGACAGCGGCTTGCATGAGTTTCTTGATAAGCTGCAAACGCGGCTGAATACTGTGGGTGAGCACATCTACGAAGATTTTATGGCAGTGCCGCTGGCCTCTTAGTCGAGTTTTTTTGTGCGTTATCACGTCTCTCACACGACCCACTACCTCTATCCCCATCCGGTCAAGCTAGGGGCACACACAGTAAGATTGCGACCGCGCAGCGATGGCAGCCAGCACTTGCAGCGGTTTGCGATCGCCCTGTCCCCAGAACCCGACAAGCGATCGGAACTGTTGGATATCGAGGGCAATACTTGTCTGCGGCTGTGGTTTCCCGATGAGGAAATTAAGGAATTGCGCATCTACACTCAGGCCGAGGTCGAGACGGTGCGCGATAACCCTTTTGACTACCTCAGCGAGCCCTGGGCCATGACGGCGCCGTTTGACTACCCGCAGGCGATCGCGGCTCACCTTCAGCCCTACCTACAACCTTCCCTCACCACATCGTTCAGCTCTGCCGTGGTGGATTGGGCTCAAACCCTGCTCCATGAGGTGCAGGGCAATGCGGGCTTGTTTCTCTCACGATTGACCCAAGCCATTTACGAAGAGTGGGAATATTATCACCGCCCGGCAGGTGATCCGCAGCCAGCGGGCATCACCATGGCTCAAAAATCCGGTTCCTGCCGCGATTTTGCCGTACTGTTCATGGAGGCTTGTCAGGCCGTTGGACTAGCCGCACGCTTTGTCAGCGGCTATCAAGAAGGGGATGAAGCCCAACAAAGTCGCGAACTCCATGCCTGGCCAGAAGTTTACTTACCCGGTGGTGGCTGGCGCGGCTTTGATCCCACCCACGGACTCGCAGTGAGCGATCGCCATATTGCCCTCGCCGCCGCCGCCCACCCCAAAAACGCCGCCCCCGTTACAGGGACTCTGCAACCCGGCTATTTCGGGCAGTCCACACTCAAGTACCAAATACAAATTCAGCGTTCTTCCCACTAAGAATGGCTCGATCAAGATATGGCAATCTACTGTATGGCTAACTCCAAGACCGCTTGATTATCAATGGGTCGATACTGTCCAGCGCCATCGACGGCTCCAAACGCTTGGAATAGCTCCTGCATTTCCACCGGAAAGTGGGCGAACTCAAAACGGCTATCACCGCCAGAGATATCGGCCCAGAAGTCCTGTAAGTCGGGCGCATAGAACTCGGCCTTTTCCGCCGGCAGGTTAAACGGCGGACTCGTGAGCAGGCGCATCATGAAATTTTGGGAGCGATCGCGCATCCACTGACGCGACGTGACTTGTAAATCCGGCCAGTCGGGTACCGCTTGTATGCGATGACTCTCGACCGCTAACTGCCACTGGCCAGACGCTTGTGGCGTCAGCGTCAACATCCGATAAGGATGGGGATAGCTCACCAAAGACCCGGTCGTGATTTCCCACAGGTCGCACTCCTGGGCAATATCCTGCACATGCAGATGTCCGGTGAATAGTAGATTGACCCGCCCCTGGCGGAGTCGCTGAATCAGTTCGTCACGGTTTTGCGTAATGTAGCGCCGCCCCATCGGGTGCTGTGCCTGGTTGGGTAAATGTTCCAGTACATTGTGATGAATCGCGACCATCACCCAATCATCGTGCAACGGCTCCAACGTGGCCGACAGCCAATCTAGTTGCTCCGGATCGACAAATCCCGAGAAAAGTTGCTGCCCGGCCTCATCAAAAGCAATTGAATTCAGACCAATCAAGTGCACATTCGGCAGAATTTCTTGATGGTAGTAAGGGCGATCGCGGTCATATCCAAAGTCGCGGTACAACTGCGGAAAGTCCGTTAGCCCGATGGTGCGGTCGTCGCCATCGCGAGTGATGATGTCGTGGTTACCCGGCACCACATAAGCGGGGAAAGGTAGTTGTTTGAGTCGGTTAATCAACCATTCATGATTTTCGCGCTCGCCATGCTGAGTCAGATCTCCTGGTAACAGCAAAAAGTCGAGGGCTTGCGTTTCGAGCGATCGCAAAATTTGCTCAATGGCCGGAATACTGACTTCTACCAAGTGAAACCGATGGGGCGTGTTGGCAATGGTGTGAGGCAACGCAATGTGCGGGTCGCTGATGATGGCAAAGCGCAAAGGACGAATCATGGGTTTCTATCGCTGGCAAAAGCAAAATCTGGCTCCAGCCTAGCCCAAAGCTTTCTGCAACCACCTCTGAGTGACTGATATCCTCCAAATGGCTGCCCTCATTGAGCCCTGCTGTCATGTGCAAAATTTTCGTTTATGGCACCCTCAAACCCGACGAGTCCGCTTATGAAAAGTATTGTGCGCCCTACGTCACCCAGGCTGAGGTTGCTCTGATGCGGGGACAGCTGTTTCACCTACCGCAGGGCTATCCCGCGATGACGGCAGGCGATCTCTGGGTCACCGGGGCTTTACTCACGTTGCGCGCTGAAACGGCGATCTCCTATATCGATCAGTTTGAAGACTACGACCCAGACCGCCCCACCACGAGCAATCTATACCAGCGGCTCCAGCGTCCGGTTTTCTCTCCCAACCAACAGCCCCTCGGCACAGCCTGGGTTTACCTAATGACAACAGCGCGAGTAGACGCCCTCGGAGGCGCACGGGTTGATGCAGGCGTCTGGTCTCGCCAAACCTTCCCATCCATTTGAAGCGGACCTGCTAAACCAGACACCGATACCGGTAACTAGCCATAAGCGCAAATAAGTTCCGAGATCTGATCGGTTTGAACATTGGCTGATCCCTGAACTCATGTAAGGTATGGGAGACGCGTTTTTTCTGGCCGTATGGTGGATGCACTTTCCTGCTTTAATTTCTTCGGCAGTTTCCTGGGGGTGTTCCCCTTTTCATTAACTTGGCCGCCCTTTCTGGCCGAAGTCAACGAAGCGGAAATTGAACCCTTGGTGCTGGCGCGCGGGCTGCTGAGCCTCATCACCGTTTATTTAGCAGCCAAGGTAGGGGGTGAGCTCTGCGCTCGGGTCAATCTTCCTCCGGTGTTGGGTGAGCTGTTGGGAGGCGTCGTGGTGGGCGTTTCAGCCCTGCATCTCATCGTTTTTCCAGAAGGAGCTGGCGAATCAGGCTCAGTCCTCATGCAGCTCGTGCAAAGCACAAGCAGCATGGAGCCAGAAGGCATCCTGTCCGTTTTTCGGGGCGAGAG
>CAZFWL010000499.1:0-3512 GCA_964522775.1 uncultured Halomicronema sp. | reverse complement strand
GAGTTTAATAGTCGATTCTTGCAGCCGTGAAAAAACTTTGAGCGACATAATCAAGCTGCTAATGCGCTCAGTACCATTCCGAATTGAGTGCAGCACTTTGGGAAAGTCTTGACGAATAAAACCGATGTCAGTGTCCTCTAAAGCGGTTTCGATATCAGCTTCGGAAAGGGTCGTTTGCGACTGCAAAAAGTCAATGACGGCGAAGAGCTCATCACTATAGTCGCGGACGTAGGCTAAATTGCCTTGAATAAATCCGATAGGATTATTCACTTCATGGGCAATACCCGCCACTAACTGACCTAAAGACGACATCTTTTCCGTTTGCACCAACTGTAATTGGGCTTTCTTCAGGGCGCTGAGGGTCGTTTCGAGTTCTCGATTTTGGGCGATCGCTGTATCCGCTGCCTGTTCTAAAGCATGGGTTCGTTCTGCGACTTGCGCGATAAGTTCATTTAGCGATTTTGCCAACGTGCCAACTTCGTCTTCATAAAACACCTGCGCCCGCAGACTGTAATCAGCCTTGAGGGTTGCTTGTTGGGCAGTGTGAGTAATGTTTTCCAGAGGCGTGGCGATCGATCGCGTAGTGCGCCAGGCAATCAGGCCAGCCAAGCCACCAGCCACTGTAATGCTAGAAATCACAATGAATTTTTCCAGTCCCTGGGCCGACTCCATCACATTTGCGGCAACCGTTTCCTGTACTTGGGCCACCCGAATGGAGTTCGTTAATTCTTGCTGTAGGCGATCGAGGGTTTCATTATCTTCAGCTGAAAGCACTTGAGCTACCGACTCAGATTCGGCACTGTTAGCGATCGCCAATCGAATTTGCGCTTGCCTGTCTTTGAGCGCGACTTCGTAGCTTTCCAGCAAAACCTGCAAACTTGCTGCGTCTTGCGCTAGCCAAACTGGCTGCTCCGCCAAAAAGTCTTCCCATCGCTCGCGCTGCTGAGCTAGCGTTACCAAGTCTTGTTCAGCGACTTGCAGCGCTTCACTATTAGAGGCCAAGATTAAAGCGCGGAGAGCTTGCAGTTGGGCATGATTCGCGGTTTCTTCAAATTCAGTTAGCAAGCGGGTTTGTTCTTGTGCATCCAGCAGTTCAAAAACGGCCTTGCCCTGAAAATAGTCAGCGATCATGATGCCTAACATCGAGCCGACCCAACCCACAGAAATCGCCACCAAGTAGCCATACCCAATCTGACTGATCAGTTTCTTAGGACGAATTTTGTCGAAAATAGCCAGATTAATCGGCAGCAGTTTCGCCTTCTTGCCAGGTTGATTAGGAATGGCACGATTAGCAGACATGTTGAGTATTCGCACTCACGTGTGTCAGCCAGCTTTTTCCATCCAGGCAAGAATTTCCAAACGTTAGACCCACCATCTCCTCAATGATTAAACCCAGTACTTTTACTTACTTCAAAGTGGGGATCGCGCCTCCGGATTATTGCCCCCGAATGGAAAACTGCAGACCAAGTTCTCTTAGTGTGCCCTCGACCATAATGGGATTCGCTATGCACCTACCGGCGGCAAAATGATGCCTATGCTCGGCGTAAATTCGCTCACCTATTGGCCCTCACCGTAAATTCCTCTCCCAAGGTTTGGGAGAGGGACTGCAAGCCACCTACTCCCCCTCCCCTCTCGAAACTGGTAGACGGAGCCGAGGATAAGGAGCTTGCTCTTCCCGCAGGGTGGACACGATATCGAGACTTATGCCACCGAGGAGGAGTTAAACAAAGTAGTTCTAAGCCTCAATAACTGACCTGATGGTGATCGCACTTTTTCTTACACTAGGCTCTGCCCGCGCTACCAAATAATCGAATTTTTTGCGCCACAATCTCTTGCATGGCAGCCGTGGCCGCTTTCTGGCAATCCAATAGATCAACTTGAGAATCGGCTTTGCCGTACTCGCGCCAAAACTCTAAATATTTTTGCCGCACTTCTGTATTGACGTTGAATTTGCAGACCCCTAGTTCAATTGACCGCTGAATCATCAAAGCTGGCAAACCCGAAGCCCCATGCAGCACTAGGGGAATATCCAGACGCTGTCGTACCTGGGCAAGGCGATCGAAGTCTAACCGGGGCTCACTGCGATACTTGCCATGCACATTACCAATCGTGACGGCGAGAAAATCCACCCCCGATGCTGCAACGAATTCCCGAGCTTGATTGGGGTCAGTCATTTTGGCTTCCTTCTCGGCCACCGTCATCCCATCTTCGGTACCGCTGATGCGACCAATTTCGGCTTCCACTGTGGCCCCTTTTTGATGAGCCAGCACCGTCATTTCCTGAGTAAACGCGAGGTTGTCTTCGTAAGAAAATTTGGAGCCATCGGCCAGCACCGACTGGATACCGGCTGCCAGTGACATTTCGATGACGTCGGCCTCTTCGCAGTGATCGAGATGCACTGACATCGGGACGCTGGCCGAGTCTGCCGCCTCCAAAAAGAGGGCAATCAGCGGCGCTCCCCCATATTTCAGAATGTGAGGCAGAATTTGGATGATGGCAGGGCTGTTATCAGCTTCGGCAGCATTGACAACGGCTTTCGCACCTTCAAGGTTATATAAATTAAAAGCTCCGACGGCATAGCCGTAGTTTTGAGCCTTGTCTAACAGCTCTAAGGTGGAGGTCAACATGCAGGTGCGATCGCGGGTTTTGGCTACTCTATTGTCGCCAGTCGCCAGATCCCTTCCCTAGCCTGGTTCACAAAAATAGACTGTGGCCACAGTCTATTTTTGTGAACCAGGCTAGGGCGTGTCATCAATTAAGCCAGACGGTCTTAGCGGCTAGATAAATCGCGCCTAACAAGCTCTCGGCTAGCTTATCGTAGCGAGTCGCAATCGCCCGATACTGCTTGAGTCGGGCAAAAAAGTTCTCAATCAGAGGCCGCGCTTTGTAGAGCTCACGGTCATACTCGCGCGGCTCTCGGCGGTTGCGCTTCGGCGGAATCACGGGCTTCTTCCCGGCCTGTTGCAGTCGCTGAATCACCCGCTCATCCGCATCGTAGCCTGTGTCGGCCAGCAAAGCTGCCGCTTCTAGGGCTTCCAATAAGACATCGGCACCATCCAAATCGCTCGCTTGTCCGGGCTTCAGGTGGAATGCGAGCGGATTGCCGAGAGCGTCCGTCAGCGTATGGATTTTGGTGCTCAATCCGCCTTTGCTGCGACCAATCGCTGCCTTGTTGACATCCCCCCTGGCCCGGCACTGTGCTGATGGGCACGCACAATGGTTGAGTCAATCATGGCGTATTCGTTGTCGGGGTCATTGGCCAGCGCTTGAAATACGTGCTACCACACCCCGCTTTTGCACCAGCGCCGAAAGCGCGTATGGATTTTGCGGTAGTAGCCAAACCGTGCCGGCAAGTCGCGCCATGGAATCCCCGCGCGGTAGCGGTACAACACGGCTTCCACAAAGAGACGATTGTCGCGAGCGGTCACGCCCACGCTGCCCGCTCGGCCCGGTAGCAAGTCTTGCAGGCGTTCCCATTGGTCATCGCGAAGGGCATAGCGGCGCGACATCTT
>CAZFWL010000498.1:0-3513 GCA_964522775.1 uncultured Halomicronema sp. | reverse complement strand
CCATTTTCGGCGTAGATGCCGTACACCATCAAAATGCTGGTGGATGTCGCCCGCGTCGAAACCCCCAGTTGCTGCACAGGACTCGGCAGCCTAGGCACCGACTGGGCCACGCGGTTCTGCACGTTGACCTGGCTAATGTCTTTGTTAATGCCCGTGGGAAAGCTGACGGCAATACTGCTAATGCCGGCGTAAGTCTGGGACGACATATAGTCCATCCCTTCGACCCCAGTGATATCGCGCTCCAAAATCGATGTGGTCGTGCTCTCCACCGTTTCCACGTCGGCCCCGGTGTAAATGCCCCGCACCTGAATCTGAATTGGCGAGATGTCGGGCAAATAGTTCACCGGCAAGAGCGGAATACAAATGCCCCCCACCAGCAAAATCACGAGGGTGCAAACCGTCGTGAGGACTGGACGCTTAATAAAGTTGGTGGCAATGGAAAATAACGCCATGGGGTTCTCTATGCAGGAGCGTTGACTAGGATTCTGGCTCTTCGATAAACGAATCGGCAGCGGATGGCTCGACTGGTACCCCGTCGCTCAGGCGAAGAATGTTAGACACGGCAATGCGATCTCCCACGTCCACGCCGGAAATCACCTGGTAGTCGTTGCCTTGAATATCTCCCAAGTCCACTGAGGTGAGACGGGCGATTGTGGCCTCTCCCGCTTCAGTGGATTCTTCTGCCAATACATAAACAAAATCTTGCCCCCCCACTCGGCTGATGGCGCTAGTCGGCACCAATACGCCGGGCTGAGTCTCCCAAATAATGCGGGCTTCCACATACTGGCCGTCTCGCAGCTGCCCGTCTGGATTGCGAAACTGGGCTTTGGTGAGAATCGTCTGCGCTTGGTCATCCACCGTGGGCGAAACAAAAGTTAAGCTGCCCGTGCTCAGCAGCTCTTTGGTATTGGGATCTAACAACTCGACCACTAAGCCACTCCGCAGCTGGGGCGCTCGGTTCGAGGGCACCTGAATGTTCAGCAACAAAGCGTCCAACTGCGTCACTTTTGCAATGGTTTGCCCCGGACTCACGAAATCCCCCAGCTTCACGGGCAGATTATCCAACACACCAGAAATGGGCGTCACAATATCTTTGAATTCGAGACCGACACGAGCAGCATCGGCCTGGGCTTCCGCTTGGCGAATCCCTGCTTCTGCCTGTTGCACCTGAGCCGCCGCAACCGACTCTTGGGCGGCAATGACGTTATTTTGCGAAGCTTCCTGCTGAGTCAGGGCTTCATCCAGCCGAATTTGACCTAACGCTCCCGCTTCCACCAGTTGCTGAGCTCGCTGCACGTTCACCGTGTCGAGTTCTAGCTTCGCTTCCGCCGAATCCAGCTGGGCTTGAGCGATATCAAGCGACTTAACGGCGTTTTCACGAGTGCCGACGGCGACATCAACGGCCGCCAAATTGCCTTGCAATTGTGGGGCCGCTTGGTCAGGTTCCAGCACCATCAGCGACTGGCCTGCACCAACCGCCGCACCAGAATCCACAAAAATTTGCTGAATGCGCCCTTGGGTTTCCGCCCTGACCTCGACGTTTTGAACGGCTTCTAAATTCCCGACAAAGACAGTGCTCTCTTTAATTGTTTTCGACTCCAACGTCTCCGCCTGCACCGGCACGACGGGGGGCGCAGCATTCGCCTCGGGAGTAGGGCGGCAACTCGCACTGAGCACTGATAAAGAAATCGCAGTTCCCCACAGAATCGGGGAGAGGCGGGGTGGCAGCATCGGCTTTGACTTCAACCACAACAGCCCGTAGCTTACCACCCAAAAATATAAAACTGATACAACTGCTTACCTAATTGCTTTTGTGGACGATAAAGTCTAAAGATTTGAAAAGTCAGGCGATCGCTGTCTCTTTTTCCAACACAGACTGACTCCAGTTAGGATGCTCACCGCATCGCTCAAACCTAAAAATTCTGACGTAATCTTGTTGAGATCTAGGGTGAGCGTTTCTGCTCTGCAAAATCAAGCAGGATCACACCGAATCTCCAGCAAAAAGCCATCTGGATCATAAAAATAGATCCCGCGTCCAGTGGGTCGGCTCACTGGCCCGTGATCAATCTGCACGTCGCGGGCTTTCAACGCCGCCACTGCCTGATCAAATTGTCCTGGAGCAATATCAAATGCCAGATGATTCGCTCGCGTAAATTGCTGGGTGGGGTCAGGGTGCGGCGGGACCAAATCCGGCTCTCCAAACAAATCAAGAATCGTGCCATCGGGGGTACGAAAGTTCGCCACCTTACCCTCGGCCACCAAGTCCTTAAGCGTTTCTGGGACCTCTGCCCCCTGCAACTCATGCAGCCCTAAAACTTGCCCGTAAAACTGCCGCGATGCCGACATATCCTGCACATTCAACGCATAGTGGTGAACGCGACGTAATGCGCCAGTCGGAATCGCAGGAGTCGGAGCGATCGCAGAATCAGACATCAATCTAGGGTTGAACGCGATTGCTAGTACCCTATCGCATCTCTCTCAGGAATTGATTGCAGCGCAGGAATCATGGCTTCACTCACGCAAATAATGACTCTTGCACTGCACTACGAGAAAAATAGGAAACCAGCCTCTTGCCAAGACAAAAACTGTGACTCATCAGCACTTCGGCCCGACTCAGTCAGCGGTGCATCCGTAGCCGTGGTGTCTAACTCGGCGAGACAGAGATTGGTGTAGAGTTGAGCGATCGCTCGCCGCCCGGGTGCCGTGGCTGACAGATATCGCAAACTCCCTTTGACATAGGGGTAAATCACGCGCCAAAAGAAAGTGGGATATTGAGTTTCCAAATTCTCGGGAGTCACATAACCCAAAGCTCGGTTCATACCTGACTCTTCAAATTCACAAAATAAGGCAGGTAGTTTCTTGAGATAATTGGGATCACAGATTTGTCCTAGCAAGTCGGCTGCTCGGCACAAGCCTGGATAATCCAAATTATGCTGATATCGAGACTGATGTGGAATTGGAAATCGTGTCATTTCAATCATTTCCTGCACGCTTTCGAGATGAACATGAGGATGAATCAAATAAATCGCTGCATACGCCTTACTACGATCAACATGGCAGTCGACTAAAGCGGCACCAGTCGCATCGGGCAGCAGCTTAATCCAGCTCGAGCGACCATCATAGTAAATATGATTAGAACGATCTTCGTGCTCAAACAATCCTTTCACATACCCCACATCATGGCAGCCTAATGCCACCATTAGCGCTAGCCAATCTTTAGGCGAAACATTTCCTTCAAAGTGTTGTTTGCCTGCCAAAATCGACTGACCGATAGTCATAGATTGCAGGGTCTGATCAACCGTATGATAAGGGGCATCACTATGCGCGATCGCTTCCAATACAGGCGTTATCAGCTCTATAAGCGCTTTATCAAAGGCAGGAGCGTTTGGGCCAAACAGGGGGCGATAGCGATCGCAAATCTCAGTCAAATTAATCTCAAAATTTTGCATTCACACAATCTCAAAGACTGGAAATATCTTTACTTTCAAGTAGATGACGATAGGCTCTATCTGA
>CAZFWL010000497.1:0-3516 GCA_964522775.1 uncultured Halomicronema sp. | reverse complement strand
CGGGTCGATATCACGATCGCTTATCGCCTGCGGGATGGGTACGCCCCTGGCAGTCTCGTATATCCGTTCTATCTGCAGCCGCTAGCAGAAACTTAAACTCGTCATCGGTTGTCCAGCCATTCCGACGCAGCAGAAACTTCACCGGAGTTGACCCCAGGCATGAAATTTGACTTTTTACCGAATTTGCCAAAATCTGACCTGGACGATCGCAAGTTTGAGGATCTCGTCGAAGAATGTTTGCAGCGTATTCCCCAGTATTGCCCCGAGTGGACGAATCATAATCCCAGCGATCCGGGGATAACGCTGGTTGAGCTATTTGCCTGGTTGACGGATCAAATGCTGTCACGCTTTAACCAGGTGCCGCGCCGTCAATATATCGCCTTTTTAGAACTGTTGGGCATTCGCCTACAGCCGCCTACGCCCGCTCAGGCGGAGGTCACGTTTTACCTGAGCAGTGCCCTGCCGCAGCGCTACACCATTCCCGCTGGCATTGAACTCGCGACCGAGCGTACATCGGCAGACGAGGCGATCGTGTTCACGACCGATGCGCCTCTGGAAATCGGCTGTCCTAGCATTCGCCATTTACTCACGGCCCCGCAGGCAGAGACGCAACCGCAAGCCTTGCGTGATCGGCTTGCCAACCTTTGGTCCCAAAACAGTGATCGCGACTGGGGGGGGGCCGAACTAGCGCTATTTAACGAGCAGCCGCAACCTGGCAACTGCTTTTATTTAGTGTTTGATGAAGCGGAACCGTTAGATGGCAACGCGATCGCCCTCACCATCAAAGGTCAAGAAGCCACTCCAACAGGCATAAATCCCAACGCCCCGCCGCGCCTATGGGAAGCCTGGGACGGGGAACAATGGCAACCCGTGCTTGATCGCGAAACCGACGACGAAACCCAGGGCTTTAGCTTTAACGAACTGGCGCGGCAGGGGGGCAATCCATTGCAAGGGGCGGATGTGCTGCTGCATTTGCCGGTGGCGTGGCCAGCGGTACAGTTCACCACCTATCGGGGTCGCTGGCTGCGCTGCACCTGTTTACCGGCGGCTGGAGAACGATCGCCCTATGAGGCGTCTCCGCGCATTGTAGGCTTGGCTTGCCGTTCGGTGGGGGGCACGGTACGGGCTAGCCAATGCTTGAAGATTGAGCGTGAGTTACTGGGCATCAGTAATGGCGAACCGGGGCAAACGTTTACTCTGGCGTCGACTCCGGTGCTGCCTCGATTAGAAGGGGAACACCTGGTCACGGTGGATGCGATCGGGACGCCCCAGCGCTGGCAAGAAGTCAAAGATTTTGCTGACTCTGGGCCGCAAGATTTGCATTACACGCTGGATTCGGGCCAAGGCGTCATTCAGTTTGGGCCGCAGATTCGCGAGTCAAGTGCCTTACGGCTACAGCGGAGCGATCGCCCGCAAATCCTCCCCACTACCAGCAGTCCCGGCGCGGCAACCCTGACGACCGCCACGCTTGACCAGCAATACGGCGCGATTCCCCCCCGAGGCGGGCGAGTGTATATGGCCGCCTATCGGACCGGCGGTGGCTTGCGCGGGAATGTGCAGGCCGGTACCGTGCGCGTCTTAAAAACGGCCGTACCCTACGTGACCCACGTGACGAATCGCCATGCGGCTCGCCATGGTTCCGACGGTGAAACGCTGGAGCAGGCGGTGATTCGGGTGCCGAAGCTGCTGCGGAGCCGCGATCGCGCTGTCACCCCGGAAGATTTTGAAACCTTGACCCTTCAAGCTGGCGGTGGCGCGGTGGCACGGGCGCGCTGCCTGCCTGCCACCACCGACGGCGCAGGGACCGTGCGTGTGCTGGTGATTCCCCAAGCCGATGTCACGCCGATTCAACAAGGGCTTGGCCTCGCGCCAGCAGCCCTCGCCATTAACCAGCAGTTGGAGCAGCAAATTCTGGACTACCTGGATGAGCGCCGGTTGTTAGGCGTACAAGTGGTTTGTGAGGAACCGGACTACACCGGACTCTCAGTACAAGCTGAGCTATATCTTGAAGCGGCTTACGATCATCCTGAGGGCCGCGACGATGTTCTGCGTCGCCTGCGGGTTGCCCTCTACTCCTTATTTAATCCGCTGACCGGTGGCCCCGACGACAGCGGTTGGGCCTTTGGTCGCCCGGTGTATGTCGCCGACGTGATTGCGTTGTTCCAAGCATTTCCGCAAATTCGCCAGATTGGAGCGGTGCAGCTGTTTGAGCATCGCTGGCAAAACGATCGCTGGCAACGCATGCCCCCAGCTTCAGTCGTTGATCCGGGGGCCGAGGGCACCATTTGCTCTTGGTTTGATCGCTACAGCAACATCGGTCACTTCCTCAGCTGCTACTAACCCCTACCCACCTTCCCGAACCTTCCCCACTCACCCATCTTCACCCATCTCACTGACCCAGCCACCCACTGACCCAGCCACCCTCCCACTCCCCCAATGCCTTAAATGACCCAAGCCCTTGATCGCCCTGCTCTAGCCATTCGCTTTACCCCGATGGACGTGCCCAAGACGCGCCCTTGGGAAGAAGGCGACTTGGCTAGCATCGCGATGAACGCGCCAGCGGTCGTGAATCCGCTCATGCTGCATCCCGGGGAACCGACGGAAGCGAGTGTGGCGGTCTCGAACGACAGCGATCGCGCCCTAGATTTGTCGATAGCGGTAAGCGGCACCTTTCCTGATCAGTGGTGTCAGGTGTTGCGATCGCGGCAGACCCTGGCCCCAGGGGAGCAGTTGCGAGCGATTTTGCTCTTTCAAGTGCCGGATGATTACTTTGGTTTGGCTCAACCAGGCTTAGAGCAGCGCGGTTACTTACGCTGCTTTGCTCACGATGCCGAGGGCCACAGTCGGTTATTGCGGGCGATCGAGTTCACGCTGTATTTGCGTCCCCGCAGCCTATACCTTGATTTTTTGCCCGACCTGTACCGCGAAGTAGACTTCGTCGGGCGCTTACTTAAGGTGTTTGAGCTGGCCTTTGAGCCGGATGTCAAAACCCTGGATGGTCTCTGGGCTTACTTCAACCCACGGCTAGCTCCGCAAGGGCTACTCCCGTTTTTAGCTCACTGGGTAGGGTGGCAAATTTCGCCGGATCTGAGCCTCGATCAGCAGCGCGACTTGATTGCGCGGGCCTTGGAAATTTATCGCTGGCGGGGGACTCGGCGCGGCTTGCGACTGTCGTTGCACTTAGCCACGGGCCTGCCTCTGGAATCCCCATCCGGACAGCCAGCGGCGATCGCCATACAAGAAACGTTTGGCTCGGGACTCGTGCTCGGCGAGACTCACTTGGGGGCCGAAGCCATTGTGGGCGGCACTAAGCCATTTCACTTCACGGTGACTTTGCGACAGGCCCCTGGGGTCGATCTGGACGAAACGCTGATTCGCAAAACCATCGAGCAAGAAAAACCGGCCTTTTGTACCTATGACTTAGTGATTGTGTCGGCTCCCCGACGATCGCCGTTGCCCCCGCGTCGCCGCGATCCCTTAGCATCGCTGCTCTGATCGTTACCCCACTTTCTTCCT
>CAZFWL010000496.1:0-3518 GCA_964522775.1 uncultured Halomicronema sp. | reverse complement strand
GCTCAGAATACGGTCAGCCAGTCGCTTGTTTTTATGGCCGGAACGCGAGTTATTCAAATAGATCCCCGTAGCGGACAGCCAATGACCGAGCCGCAGGACACAGGCATCTTGACTGGAAGACCCGCGCGCTATGCCGACATGGACGGAGACGGCCAATTGGACATCGTGTTATGCGAGAAGCGTCCCGACAGGAAGGGCGACGAAGCGGCGGGAATGTCAGCAGCAACACCCCAGATGCGAATTGCGGTTTGGTCAATCGCCAACGACAAACTTCTCTGGCAGCGCGACTTCACAGCACATTGGCCACGCAAGATGACGCAGCACGTCGCCGCGCCGGAATGGCCCCTCGTGAGCGACCTGGACGGCGATGGCGTTTGCGAAATTATGGTGCCGGATGGCACTACGAATCTTAGAATCCATGCTCCGCGACCAAAGGCACCTCGAGGTGGCCTCGCGGTGATCGATGGAGCGACCGGTGAACAGCGTTGGAAACGTGGTCTGTTTGCAATGGACCAGCAACTCGACCACTTCCTCGCCGGTCCGGACCTCGACGACGATGGCATTCGCGAGGTTTTCGTCGTTTCGCTGTGGGGCAGCCAGTTCGACTTGTTCGTTGACGCCCTGTCCGGTGCCGATGGCCACACACTTTGGCGCAGACAGTATCCGCTGAATCGCGACAATGGAGCGCCCAATGATCACTGGATTGGAAGGCTTACGTGGTGCAGTCGTGGCATCGATGGGTGGCCGCAGCTCGCGGTGCCTGTGCATCCGGAACATGTCTCTGAGCAGTCTGGCAACGTCTATCTGATCTCAGCCGGCACGGGCCGACTTCAGCAGATTGCAGCGGGTGCCGACGCAGTTTGGTCGGGCGACGTAAATCGCGACGGCATTGATGACTGGTGCGCTTACGTGCCACCGAAGGAAGCTGTTCGTCGTAACGGCGAAGCCAGCCTGTATCAGGGTTTGGCAGCCGAGTACTGGCGACGGCTTGGCGACGAGCGATTCCCGATTTGTGATCTCGACGGTGACGGTATTCGAGATCTACTCAGGCCTGTGGCGGCGAACCGTCTCGAAGCATCGTCAGGTCGAACCGGCAAGTTACTCTGGTCATCGGAGCTGGATGTGGCAGAGCTTCGACAATTCGAGGTGCTCAGCCTGCGTGGTGATTCTACGGCGGGATTGATGACCGCAGCTGAAGAAAGACGACGGGATCTTGATCACGATGGATCGCCCGACCTGATAATCGGCATCCACTCGCTATCAACCGATGCATTCTCGCCGCTGCATGCAATTTCAGGACGGACAGGAGCGAAGCTGTGGAGCGCGAACATCCGTGTCAATAACTCCAAAGGGTCTCCCATGGCCCAAATCTGCGACCTCGACCGCGACGGGTTTCCTGAGCTCGTCTATGTCGCTGCCATCAATCTGATGGAAGCACAGCAACGGCGTTTGCAGTCGTCCAATGAAGTGCAGCTACGGCTCATTGTGCTCTCCGCGAAGGACGGAAAAGTAAGATGGCAGCGACCGCTTTCGCCCGCATACGGAAAGACTCCACAGTTCAATCCGCATCGCTTACGTGTCGATCTGCTTCGGATTGAATCACCGACAGCGGATCTCAACGGTGACGGAGTGCTCGACTTGGTCATACCGTCGGAGACCGACGTCCAGAAGGCTCCGCTATCCGATCAGCCCGTTGAATTGATTGCCGTTAGCGGTGCAGATGGCTCACTATTGTGGCGGCACAAGCTACCGAAGCCAAGACGATCGGATGGCAGACTGGTCAAGGTTCCCCCCGTAGCGGCCGTCGATCTGGACGGAGATGGCGTTACCGAAGTTGTTACCCTGGAGTTCGAGGACGTCGGCGACGCAGAAACGAAGCGCGTTGCAAAGGTACGCGCCCTTGAGGGTGGCACTGGTCGAATACGCTGGCAGTGGCAATATGAGGTCGACTCATCTTACGGGGAAATCGATGACATACGAGAAGTTCGTACCCGGCCCCGCCCCATTGTCCTGAAGACGAAGTCCGGACGTCCACGGATCGGCATAGTGCTGCGCAGCCGCCCGTCGAAGGCCCCGTTCGAAGTTGCAGTGCTCGACCACGAGGGCCAGCCGCTGAGCCTGATTCCCCTCGTGGCGGTACAGGGATACGCTGGCGACACCCATGACTTCTATCCACAAGACGTCGACCAGGACGGCAGCGACGAGATCGTCTTCTGGAATAGGCAAGCCCTCTTAGCCGTTCGTGCTGACGCCTCCCGGGAGACTCTGTGGAAGCTCCCCATCAAGACTCGCCTGAACGCACAACTCGAAGGCTTGCTGCCTGGTTCCACGAACTCAGCGTCGCATCCTGAACCAACCGTGGCCGTGTTGCGCCAGGGTAGCGGCGACAACAGCCTGATCGGTATCGATGTGACCGCTGGGACGGTACGTTGGGTCTGCGCCGGACCGATGGCCCGCAGCAGCGGCGGCTGGCTTGTTCCCGAACGGGTCGAACTACTGGGACGGATGGATAATGCGCCGCCCTTGGGTTTCTTCGAATTCGGCAGTCTTTCGATCTGCCGTCAGGGTGCAGATACAACGGTGACCGGAATGGAACTCGCTACGGCAAACCGCGATCGAACAGAGACACTATTGCATAGCGTCCCTGAAAAATTGCGCACAGCCGCAGTCCTTAGTCCGGATTCGCCAGACCCACGCCACTTCCGCGACCTTCCCTGGCGTTTCCACCTGAAGGACCCGGACGTACGACAGATGCTACGGGTTGCCAGACTAGGTGTAATCTACTGCTTCACGTTGGTTCTGATTCCTGGCGCTATTCTGTTGTTATTAGTGCGTCGACGAAAGCTGGATTGGCCCGTCGTCTTCGCGATCGTGGCGGGATGCATTTCGATCTATGGCGGACTCATCATTGGCGATGCTGAAAGAGAGACACATATGCGCACGGGGCGATTGGTACTCGCGGTTGCGATTCTGCCTTTTATCCAGTTCGTCGGTGAGCCAATCTGCCGTGTCATTTGCGGACAATGGCGAAGAGCACTTGGCTGGCTAATTGCCAGTAATGTAGTTTCGATCGCATTGGCTGTTGCCGTGCTAACCTACCACGGAAACTCCGATCTTGCGTTGCAGCCAATGGAACGATATTCACTTAGAGGTTGGTATTTGATTTGCCTGTGGGGTGCTTATCTTACTGGTATCCTGATGCTGCTGTCCGCGGTGGGTAGGCACTTGGTCAAGTACGTTCGAGCAAGATTGCTGCGGCCAAACAAGGCGATTGTTTCTTAAGGGTATCCATTGAAAACCGAAGGTCCTGACTCCAGTCCGACAGAACCCGAATCGAATCCTGATTCGGTCAGCGATGCCGCCGAGCCTGCACGCACTGGTTGGCTGGTCAAGTACGAGCCATGGCTCCGAATCTTGGCCCAACGTGAAATCGACAGCCGTTTTCACGGCAAATTCTCGGCATCGGATGCCGTTCAGCAGACGCTCGTCGAGGCCTGGCAAGGATGGGACAACTTTCG
>CAZFWL010000495.1:0-3518 GCA_964522775.1 uncultured Halomicronema sp. | reverse complement strand
CATCTCAACCCTGAGGCGACCGTAACGGGCATCGATCTGAGTGCCGGAGCCCTTGCTGTCGCTAAAGAGCGCTGCCAAAAATCTGGGGCAACACGGGCCGAGTTTCATCATTTGAGCTTGTTTGACGCAGAGCAACTGTCGGGAGAATTTGATCTCATCAATTGCGTCGGCGTACTGCATCACACGCCTGACCCGATTGGCGGCATTCAAGCGCTGGCAAAAAAGTTGGCCCCGGGGGGCTTGCTCCATGTGTTTGTCTATGGAGAGCTGGGCCGTTGGGAAATTAAGTTAATGCAGGAAGCGATCGCGCTACTGCAAGGCGATCGCCGGGGCGATTATACAGATGGCGTCGCGATCGGTCGTCAGATTTTTGCCAACCTGCCCGAAAATAATCACCTCCGTCAGCGGGAGCAAGAACGCTGGTCGTTAGAAAATCAGCGGGACGAGTGCTTCGCTGACATGTACGTCCATCCCCAAGAAATTGACTACAACATCAATACCGTTTTTGATCTGATTGATGCGTCTGGTTTGGAGTTTGTGGGCTTGTCCAACCCCCATGCTTGGGATCTGAGTCGCCTGGTCGGCACGGCTCCGGAGCTGATGGAGCGGGGCAAGAGCGTGAGCGATCGCGAGCGTTATCGTCTGATTGAGTTGCTCGATCCGGGTAACGTCACCCACTACGAATTCTTTGTGGCCCGCCCGCCGTTTCACCAACAAACTTGGCAGGACGATGCCACCTTGCTAAAGGCCGTTCCCGAACCCAGCCCCTGCCTGGAAAGCTGGGAACATAGCCCCCAATTTTTCAACCAGGACTATCAATTAATCACGCTGGAGCAAGCCCCGTGGGAGTTTTTAGTCGCCTCCGGCAAAGCCGCTGGTCAGCAAACCGTCGCAGACATTTTGGCGACTGTAAACTGCGCGTTAGACGATGTGAGATCGCTTCAACAGCAGCAACTGACCTTGCTCACCCCAGGCTAACGAGCTGATGTCATTGCAGCTTTAACGCCATCTGGGCACGTGCGCGCACGACAACTTCGTCATCTGCTTGGCTGCAATTGGAGAGTTGGCTTTTGATGTTCTCCACCGCTGCATCCGCTTCCGGCAGCACCGATAACAGACCAGAGAGGCCCACAATGGCAGCATAACGCACGACCCATTCCGGATCGTCCAAAGCGGCGAGGAGCGTGTTGATCGCCAAAGTCTGTGCCGAATTGCGCCGCTCATCGGGTAAAGCTTTCCAGTCAACAAAGCCCAACCCCTTAGCAGCAGCCCGCCGGACGCTCAGGGCAAAGTCTCCCCGCGCCGTTTCGATCAGCACATCAAGCGCGCGCGGATCACCAATGATCGATAAGGCCCGGATGGCCCAGGCTCGGGCTCCATAGTTGTAGCCGTCGAGTTGCTCTAACAACGCGGGGACGGCATCTTGGCCTAAGGCAACCAAGCCATCCACCGCTGCCACTGCCGCTCCTGGGTTATTGAACCCGAGCACGGTGATCAGAGTCGTGACCGCTTCGGGGGATTGAGCAGCTGCAAGAGATCGCACCGCGCCAATCAAAGCGGGCGCAGAATCAGCCGTTTCAACAGCCGTAATCAACGATGGGATATTGGCAGAATCGGTCACAAGCATGGGGATGATGAGTGAAAAATTGAGAGTACGGAGGGCTCAAGGGATTGACTCAGCGGCGCAAGCCCTACAACAATCCGTCCATAAGCTGCATGACTTCAATGGCGCGAGGGGTGAGTTCGGGAGAATCTGATTGGTCCGAAGTCAGATGATTGTCCACGAGGCCCTTCATGGCAATTAATTTCAAGCTATTTTCGGTGAGGGCGGCCGCGATAGCCTCCGCAGCGGGCAAATAACCAATCGCCCCCAAATCCATCAAAGCCGAGCGACGTAACTGCAGGCTGTTGCCTTGCAAGGTGGTGATCAAGCGATCGACATACTGCGTATCGCCGGTGAGTTGATAAAGCGCACGAGCTGCCGCATTCTTGACGGTGGCAAACTCATGCTCAATAAAGGGGGCAATCAACGCAACGGCATCGGTGACCTGCAACATGCCCAGCGCCTCAATAATGGCAGCATAGGGCTGCGTCAGATGCGGCTTTCCGGGCACCTGAGTGGCCACCTCGATGCCCCCATCCAGAAGCGTCAATAAATCAGGCGCACATTGCACATCTCCCAGTTCTGCCAAAGCTTGAGCAGCGGCTTCGCGGACATAATAATCGTCACTGCGCAGACAGCGGGTCAAGGCGGGCACCACTTGGGTATTGCCCAATTTACCCAGGGCCCGCGCAGCATTGCGGCGCAACGGAAAGCCGCCATCGGGTGAGCGGCTGTCGGTATCTTCTAGCGCGGCTTCTAAAGCCTCAATCACCACTGGTTCATTGACGCGAAAACGTCCGAGCCACCAGGCAGCGTAATAGCGCAAGCTCGGATCAGCAGTTTGCTGTAAATTAGCGATCGCCTCCTCTTTGGTCAGCGATTCACTCGTGATTTCAATATCTGTCATCAGAGAAAAAGGTAATATAAGCAAAATAAAGAGACGCACTTATGGAACTCAAAGAAGTCGAGAAAAAAGTGTTTGAGCACTGATTTTTCGATTCCCTAGATCCCCATAATGGCGTCTCCAAAAGTAAGATTGAGAACCCCAAAGGGTGAGTTAGCAAAGATGGGTGACAGTCACCAACCGTTACTTATTCGCCAGATAGTGGCTTGATGCTAACAATTTCACCACCCATGCGAGTGATGCGCTGCATCTCTTGGTTCATACGGCTATAGGGCACTTTGATAAAAGTGCTGCCGCCCTGACGAATGGGATATCCATTCTTGTCAGTTTCCTGATTTTGACGCATGCCAGTGACTTCATACACAAACATGCGCCCCTTAGACGGGGAAGCGGTCGCAGTCCCGAAGGCATTTTGACCCATCATGTAGAGATATCTCCTACGCAATAAAACAGCATCTCCACTGTAAGTAAGGAGTTCACTGCAAGATGTTCTTCTCGGTACTAAACAGTGGGATTAAGTCACAAATCAGGGCAAGCAAAACCTACCCTGATCTGAATTTTGACCAGCAACGAACTACTTGCTAGCAGCGGTCACGCTCGACACCCGACCCCCCATGCGATTGATCTGCTGGAGCTTGCTAGAGAGCTGCTCGTAGGGCACCAAGAAAGCCGTGTTGGTGCGGCGAATCCGAGGATAACCCGGCCCAGCCATACCGACAACTTCGACGCGATACATCTTGCTGTCTTGACCACCAAAAGGAGTCGTGCCACCCAGCGCTTTGCTGGGGGTAACGCTACCTTTACGAGTAGTGGAAGACCCGACCGAGCTCGGTGGCTTGATCGAAGAAGATTGGTTACGCCCCAACTCTTCCGCCAGCTTCGAGATGCCGCCACCCATTTGGGCGCGATCGCTCGTCGCATAGCCGCGATACAGCTGGAACATCCGTGTAAAGCCCTTGCTCTGCTGACCAGCTTGATAAACGAAACTGCGTCGTGTAGGGAAAGAGTGTA
>CAZFWL010000494.1:0-3519 GCA_964522775.1 uncultured Halomicronema sp. | reverse complement strand
GCTCGATGTGCACCCGGAACCGACCTTATTTGTGGCTCAAAATCCTCAGGTGAATGCCTACTCCATTGGGGAGGAGAATCCTTGCGTCGTAGTCAATACGGGGCTGCTGGATCTGCTGAGCGATGACGAAATTCGCACGGTGATGGCCCATGAACTCGGCCATGTGAAATGTGGCCACACCACCCTCACGCAGATGGCCATTTGGGCCATGAATACGGCGACAATCGTCGGCGAACTCACCTTTGGTATCGGCAACATGATCAGCACTGGGTTGATCTATGCCTTTTACGAATGGCGGCGCATGGCCGAGCTGTCGTGCGATCGCGCCGCTCTGCTCACCACCGATGACTGGCGATTAGTCGGCAACACCATGATGAATATCTCGGGGGGCAGCAATCGGTTTGCCCATGAGCTCAACTTCGCCGCGTTTGAAAAACAGGCCAGCGACTATCAAAATTTGGACGAAGACGGGCTGAGCCAGGTTTACAAGTTTCTGCTCTACAACGGCGGTGGTGCGGGTTCTATGCTCAGTCATCCTTTCCCGGTGGACCGTCTGAGCTATCTCAAGTCATGGGCGCATTCCGACGACTATGCCCAGATTAAATTGGGGAATTATCGGCGCTCAGACACTCAAGGCACCGTCGAGGTCAACCCCAGAGCCTCGACTAGTGCCGCCGCTAGCGAAGTCGATCGCCTGCGCCAAGAACTCGCCGATCTGCAGAGTGAACTTGATCGTCTACGCCGCGCCTAAAGGGGAGCAACCGCACTTACTCACAACGATTACTCCCTAATACGTCTATTCCGGCGAGTCGATCAGACCCGGATGATCGTCGGGGCGGGGGGCAGAGACATCCCAGAAAAAGCGGCGCTCGCTCTCTTCAATGGGGCGATCGTTAATGCTGGCTTCGCGGCGGCGCATCAGCCCCGCTTCGTCAAATTCCCAGTTTTCGTTACCGTAGGCGCGATACCACTGACCGGCGTCGTCATGCCATTCATACTGAAAGCGCACGGCGATGCGGTTGTCGCCAAAGGCCCACATTTCCTTCACCAGGCGATAGTCCAGTTCTTTATCCCACTTGCGGCGCAAGAAGGCGCGAATCGCCTCACGGCCCTGAAAAATCTCGGCTCCGTTACGCCAAAAGCTATCTTCGGTGTAAGCCACCGACACGCGATCAGGGTCGCGGCTATTCCAGGCGTTTTCTGCCATGCGCACTTTCGCGATCGCAATCTCTCGGGTGAATGGGGGTACTAATTTTTGGGCTGGGGTCGTCATCTCAAATTCTCCAAAAACAACTCACAAAAAAGGCTGCCAGCACCTTGCTAACAGCCTCACAACCAAGGGGGTGGGAACCCCGTTAACTCAACACAATCTAGCCAAGGAAAAATTTAGCCGAGAAAAACGCTGGAAAGGAAAGCGGCACCTACACCAGCCAGAGCAAATCCGGCAAACCGTAAATTCAAAGGATTGCCTTCGACCTTGCCAGTGAACTGCTTGGCAACCCAGTAAACGCCAACCGCGATCGCCATTTGAATAATCGCGAACCCAGCCAGGTAAGCCAAGATGGCATCCATACCCGCACCAATCACCGCTTCCCCATAGGCATAGCCATGGAACAACCCAGCCAAAGAAGCTAACCCAACAATGATGGGAGTTTTGGGAGGCTGTTTCATGGCCAGCAACACACCGAATAACAAGACAGAACCCGAAACCACCAACTCAGTAGCCGGCAAGTCAATTGCCATTAGGTGAAGTACTGTGCCCGCCATGGACGCTAAGACGAACCCGACTGGAATCATCAAGCCCCCTCCCATGACCGCTGCCAGCAAACCAGCCGTAATCACAAAGGCCAAATGATCAAGGCCAATGACTGGGTGACCCAGGCCAGACAAAAAGCCTTGAATCGCATTATTAGGGACTTCGCCGCCAAAGGGATGGTGGGCCAAAGCAGGCGTCGCCGCCAACATCAACCCAGCGGTGACAACCAACCCCAAACTACCGAGTCGCACCATCATTGGCGACACTGCTGCTTTAGACCAAAACTGACGCATCTGTTTCCTCTCAGCAAAATTCAGCAAAATAAAGAATCGCAAAAACCAATACCACCTAAGCGGCTTACCACTTCTTATAAGGCAAGAATTTACCGCACATAATGACTTTGACGCGATCGCCCTTCGGATCTTCTTCCTTCTCAACATCGATAGTGAAGTCGATTGCGCTCATGATGCCGTCGCCAAACTTTTCATGCACTACGGTCTTGATGGGCATACCGTAGACCTGCATGATTTCGTAGAAGCGATAGATGAGAGGATCAGTGGGAATCACAGGATCCAAAGAGCCTTTCACCGGACACTCAGTCAGAGGCTCAATAAAGGAGGAGTCCGCCCCAATCGCCTCAACAATCTTGGTCGCCTCTTCTTTAGAAGCGCTGGCTTGGCGATAAATTACTGATGCAATCCATACTTCATCGCAACCCACTTTGGCTTCTAAATCAGCAAAGGTAACACCCGCTGCTTTCTTGGCGGCCAACAACTTTTCCGTAATTTCGGGAATTGCCATGTCTAAATCCTCTTGATACGTCAGTCAAAAATCAAACAGTTAAGGTAAGAAGAGCGGCGATGACGGAGACAGTAGAGTGAACGTCAACGTCTTGCAGGCTCTACCTAGCTACTGATCCGAGCCTCTTCTACCGCCCGCGTTTCGCGATAAAGATGACTCTCCATCTCCGCCTTCAGATCGTGATAAGCGGGATGTTGATCGATAATTTCGCGATTACGAGGCCGGGGGAAGGGCACCTCCAACACCTCATCAACCCGAGCGGCCGGGCCCCGGGTCATCATGACGATGCGATCGCTGAGCAGCAACGCTTCCTCAATGCTGTGGGTAATCATGATGACGGTCTTGCGCTCCTGCTCCCAGATGCGCTCAATCTCCTCTTGCAAAAAGCCCCGAGTCAGAGCATCCAACGCCCCAAACGGCTCATCCATCAGCAAAATCTGCGGACTAAAGGCCAGGGCCCGGGCGATGCCGACCCGTTGACGCATCCCGCCAGACAGTTCATGGGGATGCTTTTTCTCAGCTCCGGTCAAACCGACAAGCTGGATATGCTCCTTGATCGCCCGATTCTTTTGCTTATCTGACCACTTGGGATAAACGGTCTCAACGGCAAAGCGGATATTTTCCTCGACAGTCATCCAGGGCATCAGGGCATAGTTTTGAAACACCATGCCGCGATCGGGCCCCGGCCCCGTAATCGGATGATTATTGAACAGGATTTCGCCCGCCGTAATGTCCGACAGTCCCGCAATCATGTTCAACAGAGTCGATTTACCACAGCCCGAAGGCCCAATGATGGACACAAAGGTATTAGGTTCAATGTCCAGGCTGATGTTCTCAATGGCGACAAAGTCCTTTGACTTTTTGCCAGAGAGTTTGCTGAACAAATCTTTTTTGCCCCAAAAAACTTTGGTGACATTCCGAATCGACAATTGTGCGGTCGGTGAATAAGTATCCACCGGAGT
>CAZFWL010000493.1:0-3519 GCA_964522775.1 uncultured Halomicronema sp. | reverse complement strand
TGGGTGGCTTGCCCGCCTGGGGTTTCTTCCACGGACTTCGCGCTCTCCGTGATGGAGCAAACGGGTGTTGTATTCACGCCTGGCAACGCTTTTGGGCGGGGTGGTGAAGGTTACTTCCGAGTGAGTTTGATTGCGGACTGCGATCGCCTCGGCGAAGCCATGAATCGCCTGCGCCAAGCCAACATCCGCTTTGAGCCCGCAACTGCGCAAGTTTGAACTCAAGGGCAATCAACGCTATAAACCCGCAGCTTTTCAATTAGACTGCTGGACTACCTTACAATCTCTTACAGTAACGACACCGACGGAGTGGTACCCATGTTTAACATCGGCTGGACGGAAGTCATCCTAGTTCTCGGAGTCGGGATCCTGATCTTTGGCCCCAAGAAAATTCCTGAATTGGGTCAAGCCTTGGGCAAAACTTTGAGAATCGTCAAAGACGAGATCAACACAACCGATGTTGAAGAGACGGCTTATATCGAAGAACAAGATGAAGAGCGCTCTTAGTTCAGATTGTGATCAGTGCTGAGGCCTTGTGAGGCAGTGACAAGGGAGCTGTAGTTCCCTTGGCGGCACCGAAGATTATCGGAGGGCGTATTTGCGCACCGCTACTAGACTCCCTAGCAGCCCGACCACGCAGCCTAAGCTCAGTAGTGAAGTCGGCAGCAGAATGGTTTGACGCGGCGTGAGCTGGAGGCCATTCACCACAAACTTAATAAAATCAGGCTGCTGATTCACGAGTTCAAAAAGAAACTGATGAATGCCTGCCAGCAGTCCCCAAGCGACTCCTGCACCGACGAGTCCAAAAAAAGCGCCCTGGAGAATGAAGGGCAGGTAGATCCAGGCATTGGTAGCCCCGACCAGCTGCATCACCTCAATTTCTTGACGGCGGGCCATCACGATTAAGCGGATGGTGGTGGTGATGACCGCGATCGCCGTCAGACTCAAAATACCAATCACAAAAAAGCTCGACCACCGCAGTCCTTGATTGAGCTGTTCAATACGCTGTACCGCCTCATCGATATACAACACATCGCTGACGCCCTGAATAGTTTGCAGCTGCGCTGCTAATTGGGGCACATCCTCTGAACGATTGGCCTTGACCCGCAAAGCATCCACGAGGGGATTGCCCTTGAGCTGTTCCGTCGCTCCTGCAATATCGGAAATGCCCAGGTCAGCGACCAGTTGTTCCCAGGCCACTTCTTTGGAGATAGATTCGACGTTGGTCACCGTGGGCAAGGCGGCGACCGATGCTTGCAGCGAATCGGCGGGTACACCGCTATCGAGATAAACCGAAACTTCGAGTTGACTGCCAAATTGGTTGAGTAATCCTTCGAGTTGCCAACTGGCTTGTAGGCTAATGCCAAAGAGAAAGAGCAGCACGGTCATGGTGCTGATAGCGGCCCAGTTCATCCAGCCGCCACGGCGCAACCCCAATAGGGTTTCGCGAATCAAATAGTCAGCTTTAGCAAAAGCCTTGAACATTACAATCAACCAGGGATAGCAGGAATTTCTCTGAGGATGCGATCGCTGTCTTCCGAGCCCTAAGATGCAACCGTCGTCTCATGATTTTAGAAGCTTAGTGCGGTAACGGGAGCGTTTTTGTAAACCCTCTGCAATGTGAACACCCTGGCGATCGCGCTGTCTGACCATAAGACAAATCCCGCATGACTGCGAGAGTGTGGCTTAAATTAAGCGGTAACGAGGGGTGTTGTCAAGCCAAGACAGCGAAGGTTTACAGGCGCGCGTGTGCCACTGGGGAAGGCCGATGACAAGCGGCATATCCAGTCCTGATCTGCGGCATAATTGGCACGCAAGTGGAATGGTTAGCGGTCAGACTGAATCGGCTACACATTCCGCTAGAGCTGGAGCGCGTGGGGAAGATCACCTTTGAGAAAATTCATTGTGTTGACCGCGATCGCTGCGCTCTGTTTTTTGCTCGGCAACTGTGTACAGCGCTTGATTTGGACAGGTAATACAGTGTCGCAATTGGCTGCTGTATCTGTGAGTACCACCAGCTATGAATGGGCGAATGCGCTGCAGCCGACCTTTCCCCAAGTGCAAATTAAGGTGCAGCCTCCAGTTACAAATGGCATTGATGTTGATCGTGACCTGATCAAGCAGTGGCTTAGCGATCGCTCCCCGGAAGTGTTTCTCACTTTTGATGATGGCCCGAGTGCCGAAGCCACTGAGCGCATTTTAGATATTCTGCAGCGGCATGATATCAAGGCGACCTTTTTCGTCCTCGGCAGCAATGCTATTCGACTGCCCGATGTGGTGCAGCGCATTGTCGCCGAGGGGCATGAACTGGCCCTGCATTCCCACACTCATCCCAATTTTTTGACGCTGACCCGCGAGCAAAAAGAAGCAGAAATTGCCCAAAGTCTGTCGCTACTGCACTGGTACTTCCCTGATTTGAGGATTCGCTGGTTTCGACCGCCTTACGGCAAGTATGACCAAGAAGTGGTCGATATCGCTCATGACTATGGCATGTGCATCGCGATGTTCAATGAGATTTCCACGAACAATCAGTCATCAGCGGGAGAGATTGCGCGGGTGGTGCTCAAGGGTCGGGGCAAGGTCATCGTCTTCCATGATGGGCAATGGCCACCGCTAGGGAAAATGAGTGAAGCAGAAGCGCAACTTGTGGCCGGGCTCAATCGCTCAGTCGGCATTGCGAAGGGACAAGGTGCAAAATTCATGACGGTCAGTAGCTACTTTGGTCGGTTTTGCCCGTGACGTTCCGATCAGTGTCGTATCGGTTTTGCTCAATGCCAATAAAAGGCCCTGCTGAGCCAATGATGAGCGCAGCAGGGCGAGGGTGAGGATGAAGTTTCGGTCAGCGTTAGTTAAGCGACGAGCTGCTTACCTTTGAAGGCTGCGAGTCCGGCGTAGCGGGCTTTGTCGCCCAGCTCTTCTTCAATACGGAGGAGCTGGTTGTACTTGGCCAAGCGTTCACCGCGACAGGGTGCACCGGATTTGATTTGTCCGGTTTCACAGGCCACGACTAGATCGGCGATGAAATCGTCAGAAGTTTCGCCGGAGCGGTGGCTCACCATGCAGGTATAGCCGTTGTCGTGAGACAGTTTGATGGCTTCCAACGTCTCGGTAATGGAACCGATTTGGTTCACCTTGATTAACGTGGAGTTGCCGACCTTATCGGCGATCGCTTGCTTGATAATTTTCGGGTTGGTAACAAAGGCGTCATCACCGACGAGTTGCAGGCGATCGCCCAAGCGCTGGGTCATCAATTGCCAACCCGACCAGTCCTCCTCACCCAAGCCATCTTCCAGCGAAATGATGGGGTACTGGTTGAGCCAGCTTTCCCACAAATCCACCATTTCAGCAGCGGTCTTTTTGCTCTGGTCAGACTTGTTGAACAGGTAGGTGCCGTCTTTCTGATACAGCTCGCTGGTGGCGGGGTCTAGGGCGATCGCGACCTGATCTCCAGGCTTCAGTCCCGCCGCTTCGATCGCGGCCTCGACAGCGCCACGCTGTCGATGGACAGCGCCCGCGCCCTCG
>CAZFWL010000492.1:0-3520 GCA_964522775.1 uncultured Halomicronema sp. | reverse complement strand
GGTGAAAGCGGTTACTCGTTACATTCGTATGTCCCCTCATAAGGTACGGCGAGTGCTTGATCAAATTCGTGGTCGCTCTTATCGAGAGGCGCTCATCATCCTTGAGTTCATGCCCTATCGTGCCTGTGATCCAGTCCTGAAAGTACTGCGATCAGCTGTGGCGAACGCGGAGAATAATAATGGAATTGATCCAGCTTCCTTGGTGATCAGTGAAGCGTTTGCCGATGCTGGACCGACCCTGAAGCGGTATCGTCCTCGGGCGCAGGGGCGAGCCTATCAAATTCGCAAGCCGACTTGCCACATTACAATCGCTGTTGCTCCAGCGGAGTCGTAACGAGTCGATTGATGAGTCATTTACTGAAAGCATTTAACTGAGGGACTACGAGTGGGACAGAAGATACATCCAACTGGTTTTCGATTGGGGATTGTGCAAGAGCACCGTTCACGATGGTTTGCGGATAGCAATCGTTATCCTCAGCTGTTGAAAGAAGATCACATCATTCGCGAATATATCGAGAAAAATCTGTCTAACGCAGGTATCTCGGATATTCGTATTGAGCGCAAGGCCGATCAAATCGATTTGGAAGTGCGTACTGCTCGTCCTGGTGTTGTAGTCGGCCGGGGAGGTAGCGGCATTGAAGCTTTGCGTGTCGGCCTCCAGCAGGCACTCAAAGATTCTAGTCGACAGATTCGTATCAATGTAGTTGAGGTTACTCGCGTTGATGCCGATGCACCGTTGGTCGCAGAATATATTGTTCAACAACTAGAACGTCGTGTCGCTTTTCGGCGTGTTGTGCGACAGGCTCTTCAGCGAGCCCAGCGGGCCGGAGTTGAAGGGATCAAAATTCAGGTAAGTGGACGCCTCAACGGCGCTGAAATCGCCAGAACTGAGTGGACCCGTGAAGGGCGTGTTCCGCTTCATACTTTGCGTGCTGACGTTGATTACGCCTACCGAACTGCCCAGACAACTTACGGTGTGTTGGGTGTAAAGGTTTGGATTTTTCGTGGTGAAGTGATTCCTGGTCAAGAAGACCAGCGATCTACTCCGGAAGCTGCTCAACCGCGTCGCCGTCAACCGCGTCGTCGACAGCAGTTTGAAGACCGTTCGAATGAGTCTTAAGGCGCTGAGTACAAACCTTGAACTCGTAGATATTTCTTTTGCATGTGAATCTTAGGCGAAGTTGAGCCATGTTAAGTCCTAGACGTACCAAATTTCGTAAACAACACCGCGGCCGTATGCGAGGTATGGCCCAGCGAGGGAACAAGATCAATTTTGGGGAGTTTGCCTTACAGGCTACTGAACCCTCGTGGTTGACCTCTCGACAAATCGAGGCAGCTCGACGGGCGATGACTCGCTATGTTCGCCGAGGCGGAAAAATTTGGATTCGAGTTTTTCCTGATAAGCCGATTACGATGCGGCCAGCTGAAACCCGTATGGGATCAGGTAAGGGTAACCCTGAATTTTGGGTCGCCGTGGTGAAGCCTGGCAGAGTTGTTTTTGAAATTGCTGGTGTGCCCGAAGAGGTGGCTCGAGAGGCAATGCGACTAGCTTCTTTTAAGCTTCCCTTTAAGACTAAATTCATTGCTCGACAGGAGGAGTCTTGATATGGCCTTGCCTAAGATCCAAGAAGTGCGCGACTTAGATGATCAGGCTCTGGAGCAAGCGATCGCTGATACCCGGCGCAAGTTATTTGATTTACGTTTTCAGCAAGCAACTCGTCAACTGCAGACCGGACTGCACCAGTTCAAGCATGAGCGGCATAGGCTTGCGCAGCTAATGACTGTTTTGAGAGAGCGGCAATTGGCTGGTGGTTCGTCATCGACTACTGACTCTGATGCTTCCGCAGCGGCCAGCGTGACAGTTAGTGCCAAAGAAGAGGAATAAGGGGGAAAGGGTAAATGGCAGTTAAAGAGCGAGTTGGGCTTGTTGTTAGCGACAAGATGCAGAAAACCGTTGTGGTGGCGATCGAAAATCGAGTTCCTCATCCTAAGTACGGCAAGATTATGGTCCGCACAAAGCGCTACAAAGTCCACGATGAAGACAATTCTTGCAAGGTAGGCGATCGCGTTCGCATCCGTGAAACTCGGCCCCTGAGCAAGACGAAACGGTGGGCTGTGGCAGACATTCTTAATCGCACCGTTGAGGGCTAAGGAGGCATAAGATGATTCAGCAAGAAACTTATCTGAACGTAGCCGACAACAGCGGTGCTCGAAAGCTTATGTGTATTCGAGTATTGGGTGGTAATCGAACCTACGCTGGTGTTGGTGATGTGGTGATTGCGGTAGTCAAAGATGCCATTCCCAATATGGCAGTAAAAAAGTCTGATGTTGTCAGAGCCGTTATTGTTCGTACCAAGAAGTCTTTGCGTCGCAGTAGCGGTATGAGCATTCGATTTGACGATAACGCGGCGGTGATTATTAACCCGGACGGTAATCCCCGTGGGACTCGTGTCTTTGGTCCAGTGGCTCGCGAATTGCGCGATAAAAGCTTCACCAAAATTGTTTCATTAGCACCGGAGGTTCTGTAATGCCTCAAGCAAGCGTTAAGAAGAAAGTGCGCATGCACGTTAAGTCAGGAGATACCGTTCAGATCATTGCTGGCCGCGATAAAGGCAAAGTGGGTGAGGTTCTGAAGGTGATCCCAAAGTCCAGCCAAGTCATTGTCAAGGGTACGAATATTCGCACTCGACATATGAAGCCTCGGCAAGACGGAGAATCGGGTCAAATCATCACTGAAGAAGCTCCCATTCATAGCTCGAACGTCATGCTGTACTCAGATAAGGAAAAAGTCGCCAGCCGAGTTGGCTACACCTTTACTGAAGATGGTAGAAAAGTCCGAGTTTTGAAGAAGACTGGTGAAATTATCGACTAGTTCTTGAACACTGATTTTTGTGCTGAATAGGCTTTCTAAATGGTTTCAAATCGCTTTCTGACTAAGCCCAGAGAGCATGAGAGGACACTCAACATGGCGGAACAGCTAAAAACGTTTTATACCGAAAAGGTTGTGCCCAAGCTGATGGAACAGTTTGAGTACGGCAATATCCATCAAGTTCCTAAGCTTGTCAAAGTGACAGTCAATCGGGGGCTCGGTGAGGCATCTCAAAATGCCAAGGCCTTGGAAGCGTCCGTTGCTGAATTAGCAACGATTACAGGACAGCGCCCTGTCGTCACGCGCGCGAAGAAGGCGATCGCTGGATTCAAGATTCGCCAAGGGATGCCTGTTGGCACCATGGTGACTTTACGTTCAGATCGGATGTATGCCTTCCTGAATCGCTTAATCAATCTGACTCTGCCAAGAATCCGTGATTTTCGAGGCGTTAGCAGCAAAAGCTTCGACGGTCGCGGGAACTACACCCTAGGTTTGCGAGAACAGCTGATCTTCCCGGAGATCGAGTATGACAGCATTGACCAGATTAGGGGAATGGACGTCACCATTGTGACGACTGCAAATACTGATGAAGAAGGACGTGCTCTCTTGAAAGAGTTAGGCATGCCCTTCCGCGAGAACTAGGTTTAATCA
>CAZFWL010000491.1:0-3524 GCA_964522775.1 uncultured Halomicronema sp. | reverse complement strand
TCTGATCCACCTAGGGGAAGAAAGCGGCGGCTGCCACGACATCAGCACGCGATCTCTGGCCTACCAAATCACCTTCTACCACAATCACTTTTTGCTGGGTCTGAAAAACTTGACTCCCGGTCAAGCCCTACGCCTTTACGCCAAACTTTTTGACTGCCACGTGTTGGGGCATCCACCCTGCTACAAAAGTGGGTCGCCCATTAAGGTGGCAACGCGCTTTGTCTTTTACTGGTTGGGCTTGTTAGACGCGATCGGCACCCTGATCAAAACAGGCAAGAAGCATCGCGTCTACACCACGCCCGCCGACACTCCCATGTCTCTCTCGGCCCAGTATTGAGTCGGCCACCTAGAGGACGCCTCCTTGCAAAGGAAGCGCTCTCTCGTAAGCTCCCTTTGACCCCTTAGACGCCACAGGACACGTGCCCATGAGAGTTTTGGTCGCCAGTCACACTTACATCGTTGACTTAAATTGCGAAAAGTTTCGCACCTTGGCCCAGGAGCCCGATGTCGAAGTCACCGTAGTGGTGCCCCAGCGTTGGAAACCCGGCGGCGTACAAAATCGCATCATTGAAAAAGAAGCCTGGCAGGATGGTCGCTTTCGGGTGGTGCCCATCTCTAACTTCAGTCAAAACAACCAGGGCATGTTGACCTTTGGCTGGGACTTGGTGAAGCTGCTGCGGGAGTTCCGCCCCCACGTTATTCAAGTCGAGCAGGGCTCTAAAGGCCTGGCCTACGCCGAAATGATTACCTTGAATCGGCTACTGGGCCTCAATGCGAAAATGCTGTTTTTCACCTGGTGGAACCTGCCTTACGAGTTGAAGTTTCCGGTTTCACTGCTAGAGAAATACAACTTGAGTGGCACCGATGGCATCATCTCTGGTAACCAAGACGGAGCCGATATTTTGCGCGATCGCGGCTATGACGGCCCCATTCGCGTGATGCCTCAACTGGGGGTAGACGAAACCCTATTCCGCCCTCAACCACAGCCCGAACTCTTAGAAAAGCTCGATATTGACGCTGACGATTTTGTTGTGGGGTTTGTGGGCCGCTTTGTGGAAGAAAAAGGGCTGCTGACCTTGATGAAGTCCCTAGGGCAACTCAAAGACCAGGCGAAACCTTGGAAGTGCCTGCTGCTCGGACGTGGTCCGCTGAAAGAAGAGCTGCAAAACCAGGCGGTAGAACTGGGGATCAGCGATCGTATTCGCTGGGTTGAAAGCGTGCCCCATGACGATGTGCCCCGCTACATCAACTTGATGTCTACGCTGATTTTGCCGTCTGAAACCACCTACAAATTCAAAACCATGACCGCCGTTGGGTGGGTGGAACAATTCGGTCACGTGTTGATTGAAGCCATGGCCTGCCAAGTGCCCGTCATCGGGTCCGACTCCGGCGAAATCCCCCACGTTATCGGCGATGCGGGACTCGTCTTTCCCGAAGGCAACGCTGATGAACTGAGCGATCGCATTCGCAGCCTGATGGATTCTCCAGAAACCCACACTGACTTCAGCAAACGAGGCTATGACCTGGCAATGGAAAAATACACCAACCGCGCCCTTGCTCAGCAAGTTCTCGACTTTTATCAGGAATTGGTGGCATGACCCAGCCCCTCAAAATCCTCCAAATCGTCCCCTCTATTTCTCTGGTCTATGGTGGCCCGAGCCAAATGGTACGCGGGTTTTCCCATGCCCTATCGGCTGCGGGTGCTGACGTCACTATCCTTACCACTGACTCCAACGGCGATGTGGACGAAGCCCCTCTCGATGTCCCCCTCAGCACTCCCCTCGCAGAAGACAACTACACCGTTTACTATTTCCGCTGTTCCCCGTTTCGGCGCTACAAATTTTCCCTAGACCTGCTGCAATGGCTTTGGCAGCACGCCCAAGAGTACGACATCGCCCACGTTCATGCTCTCTTTTCCCCCGTCAGTTCCTTTGCCGCTACCGTTTTGCGCCGGCGACAAGTCCCCTACCTGATGCGCCCTCTCGGCACCCTTGATCCTGCCGACCTGCAGAAAAAGAAACAGTTCAAAAAGCTTTATGCCGCTGTTCTCGAACGCCCCAACCTGGCGGGAGCCGCCGCCATCCATTTCACCAGTGAGCAAGAGGAGCGAGTATCAGAGCGCTTTGGTACCGACACACCTGGCATTGTGCTGCCCTTGGGAGTATCCCCCCTCCCTCCGGCAGAAACTGAGATTGATGTGTACCAACGGTTCGATATTCCTCGCGATCGGCCTCTGATTCTTTTCATGTCGCGCCTTGATCCCAAAAAAGGCATTGATCTTCTCCTTCCCGCCTTGGAAACCTTGCAGCAAGAAGGAGTGAATTTCCATCTCGTGATGTGTGGGGCGAATCCACAAGACCGCGAGTATGAGCAGTCGGTGTATCAGCGAGTCGAGAATTCAGACTTGCGATCGCACGCGACCCTGACTGGTTACGTCTCCGGGGACACCAAGGCAGCCCTCCTGCAAGCGGCTGACCTGTTTGTACTGCCCTCTTACTATGAGAACTTCGGTATCTCTGTCGCTGAATCGATGCTGGCAGGCTCACCCGTGGTCATTTCCGACCAAGTCCACATTTGGAACACGATTCAGCAAACCGAATCTGGCTGGATCTGTGAATGCACTGTCGATTCTCTTACCCATCAACTGCGCGATGCGCTGCAACGGCCAGACGAGCGCATTCAAAGAGGACTCAATGCCCAACACTGTGCGAAAGACTACTACAGCTGGGATGCGATCGCAGAGCAAGCGATCGCCATTTATCAAAACCTGCTGACCAAATAGACATATCGAATTTCTGCATGGATGTAATCTGTGTTGTGCTTTGAAGCTGAATAGGCAGAAAGCCTAAGGTGTGACCAACAAGAAAACCAGTCATACCTTAAGGAGGTCAGTGATGGTTTGCCCTAACGATATCCAGGTTCGTCAGCAGCTAGAAGGACTATATCAGCGGTCTCCCTCGACCCCTTTCCGCATTCAACTCTGGCACTGGTTCCAGCAAGTAGGAGCGGCTGTCGTTGAAGAGTTGACCCGAGATCGCAACCAACCCCGAGTCAGCAAGTTTTATGACGTTGAAGGCAAACCAGTCTGGCATATCTATGACCCGTATTCTGGCCAAAGGTTCATCTGTCAGTCTGAAAGCGAGATGCTCGACTGGTTCGAAAGTCGCTATTCACGGTAGCCACAGTTCGGAGCGTTGACTGCTACTGGCTAGGCGCTGGCTGAATTTGTCGACGTTGCGCTTGCGCCTAATACCTGCTCCAAAATATTGACGGGCACCTCATAGAAATATTGCTGCCGAAAATGTTCTTCTTGCCAAGCCGCCAAGAAGCGGCGAGCCGCTTGCTCATATTGCGCCGCATCCGGAGTCATAGCGGGAGGTGTCAGACTAAGGTCACAGCCTTGGCGTTGGATTGTGTAGCCTAAAGTTTTCAAGGTCGTGATCGCGCAATCCAGCGTGCGATCGCTTAGCCCCAACTTGTCTTGGAGCATCGCAATCGGACGGCTTTCTCCCGTGCGGGCTAAG
>CAZFWL010000490.1:0-3533 GCA_964522775.1 uncultured Halomicronema sp. | reverse complement strand
CATAAGTCTCTAGAGAAAGGCAAGATTGAAGCTGTCCCTGAATTCTAGTCGGAATAATGAGTGGACAATCGTAACTTTTATGGCGCAGAAATCGTTGTGGAAAGCAGGGTTTGGAATCGCTCTAGTCCCTCATCACTGAATCCACCACGACCACCCTCAACTCACTGCGGCCCCCTGATGCCCCGATTCTCCGTATCGAAGTTCCCGATGCCGCCACCATCCTAGAGTTGGGGCCGCCCCTGATCGCCGCTAGATTCCTCTTATCAGTAGTGCGCCACCCACGTTGACTGCAAGTCGCTTACGTTTGACCGTAATGCCCACCCATAAAGCGTCGCACATTCAACCGTTAGCGGAGGTGTTGCGGAAACTCAAGCTCATCAAGTTACCAGCAAAACCATTCCAGCAAAATTCGAAACCGGCTTAGTTTAGGCTGCGAACAAAGCTTGGCCGTCAAGTTTTTAAAGGACAGCCCACGGACTACCTTTGAAGCGGGGGGAATTGCCGCAGTTGTCGCCCTGGTGATTTCTGCCGGCATCTATCGGAACGTTTCGGTGCAGCAAATGGTGTCATTGCTGCGCATTGCTGGTCAACGCACAGCAATGCTGATTTTCATTGTGGCAACTTCCTCGCTCTTGGGGTGGTATTTAACTCGACAACAAATTCCTCAAGGGATTGCCGAGGGTATTCTCAATGTTTCTGATAATTATTGGGTAGTACTAATTCTGCTCAACCTATTTTTCCTCTTTGCTGGCACGGTCATTCACGGTACGCTGGCAATTCTGATGCTAGTGCCGATCTTTATGCCACTGGTGAATGAACTCGGTGTTGATCCAGTCCATTTTGGTCTTATTGTGACCATGAACTTGGGGATTGGTCAGCAGACACCGCCGGTGGCTTCAGTAGTTCTCATTACTTGTGCGGTAGCCAAGATTTCAATTGCGCAAATTCTCAAACTTTTGAGCTACTTCTTAGGCGTAATGTTGATTTGTCTAGTAATTGTCAATCTCTTCCCAGGGCTTTCTCTGTGGCTACCCAATTGGTTAGCACCTGCCGCCTAGTGACGGATAGAAAAACGGCTAATGACTCATGTTGAGTACAGCCTTTCACCAGATTTTCATGGTTTGGTAGAGGCTGTATTTTATGGGCGGGATTAGGAGCAATCAATGTTTCAAGGTGCTTTTTATGCGTATTCTTTTGGTGAACTGTAATTCAACCGTGGCGGTGACCGATCGCATGGTTCAAGTTGCCATGGCAGTGGCGGCTCCCAATACGACGGTAATTGGAGCTACGGCATCCGGGGCAGCGATCGTCCGTTCTCACTTTGAATTTGCCGAATCAGCAGTGCAAACAGTACTGGCTCTCAAAGAGCATGCTGCCGAATGTGATGCGGCCATTATTGGTGGCTTTGGGGATCCGGGATTAAAAGCGGCGCGACATGAGGTGGAGATTCCCGTGGTGGGGCTGGCGGAAGCAGCCATGCTGATGGCCCATCCGTTAGGAGGACGGTACAGCATCGTCACCTTTGGTCAACATAACCGGATGCAGATGGCAGATTTGGCGCGCGTCTACGGGTTGGATCAACGTCTGGCGTCGGTGCGCATTGCAGACATTAACCACAGCAGTCTTTTACAAGATCCGACCCACGCCCTTGAGGCTTGTGTGGATGCTGGTCAGCTAGCCCTCAGTCAAGATGGGGCCGATGTGCTGATTTTGGGCGGTGGACCTGCCGCCGGGATGGCGAATCAAGTTTCGGCTAGGTTAGATGTCCCAGTGCTAGACAGTGTCATGTGTGCCACGAAGTTGGCTGAATCTTTAGCCGCTTGTGGCTACAAAACTAGTCGGACGGCACTTTACCAGCCCATCGGTTGAGAGAGTAGTTCAACTTAGGTTCAAGTGCTTAGTCCCTAACGGATGCTGTGTCCCTCCACATGCTGGCCACCCAGCTCCCCGATGTCGCGTAAAACTCGGCATCGGGGAGCTGGCCTTTAAGAAGTTTGGGATTGACTTGTTGGAGGGATTGGTAAAACACCTCCAGCTCCGGTTGAGCTTCCGCGGCGGTGAGGTGTTCAAAGAGGTTGGTTTGCAAGGACTGCTCGATGATGGGAGCGGGGGTGTCCATGTATTGCGCGCCGAGTTCAGCAGCGGCGGTGGGATTCTGCTGAATCCAGTCGAGGGAGTTGCGTAGTTCCGTCTGAATCAGCTCCACCACGTCGGGATGGTCGTTGACGAGACTGCTGAGTACAGACACTCCGGCCTGGGGAAAGCGAGATGCTTGTCCGGTCGCTTCACCCCAGGCGGCCTTGAAATCTAGGCTGTAAGCTAGCGGCGAACCTTGCTCTTGGGCTTTGGCGACGACGTTGCTGGCGTGGGGTTCGGAGAAGACACTCGCATCGGCTTCTCCTGTTAATAGGAGTTGCGCAGTGCTCTGGAAATCTTGGGTGGACTGAATGGTAACGTCTTGGTCGGGCTGGAGACCAGACTGGGTGGCGAGGAAACGGAAAATCATTTCCGGCATGCCGCCTTTGAAGGGAATCAGCACCGTCTTGCCGCGCAGGTCTTCCCAGCTCGCGATCGCCCTCTCTCTGGAAAGCACATAGATATTGCCCCAAATCATCACGTTTAGTAGCTTCAGCGGCACCTGTTGTTGGTACAGCCCGGCTGCTAGCAACGTGGGGTTTGCGGCAATCTGCCCTTGTTCGGAGGTCAGCAGTGCCTTCATCTGCTCGTGATTGCGGACGGTGAAAAATTCGATATCGGCGATCGCCTCGGGTAGGCGACTCATTTCCATCAGGTAAGCCAGGGGAATGGTGAGCAAAATCGGTGAACCGCCGATGCCTAGGGACGGCAGCGAGCTGCCCACGGTGGGGGTGGACTGGCCACAGCCCGCAGCGATGGAGAGGCCCAAGCCAGCGGTCATAAATTGCAAAAACTGACGACGGTCAACAGTCATGGGGTGAGGCTCCGAGAAGGTTCTAAAGCAGAATTGAGGTTAAAGCTGGCGACAATTTCGGGTCGGGTTTGCAGGTCGGATAGGGTGCGGTAAATGTAAGCGGGGTCGCGCTGGTGAGGTGGGCGATCGCTGTGCCAGCAGGAAACCAGGCGCGCCGGGCTTGGAGACAAGACCAGTAAGCGATCGCCCAGCCGCACCGCTTCCGCGAGATCGTGAGTCACCAAAATCGCCGTCGTTTGGTGCGTCTGCACCCAGTCCATCACCAGCTGCTGCAACTGCTGCCGAGTGCCCATATCCACCGAGCTGAAGGGTTCATCCAGCAACAACAATTGGGGCTGAATCGCCAACGCGCGGGCCAGGTTTACCCGCTGTTTCATGCCGCCACTGAGTTGCGGCGGGTATTGATGGGCAGCGGCAGCTAACCCGACGGACTCGGCTAAGGTGCGAGCTTGCCGTAATCGGGCTCGTTTTGCCCAGCCCTGGGCTTTGAGGCCCAAAGCGATATTGTCCAGTACGGTGCACCAGGGAAACAGGCGCGGTTCTTGAAAGACGTAGGCGGTTGGACCGGCACAGCGTGGGATCT
>CAZFWL010000489.1:0-3536 GCA_964522775.1 uncultured Halomicronema sp. | reverse complement strand
GGGTTTGTTCGTGATGCGCTGTTGAGTACGGAATACGTACCTGTTGGGGCTGGATTTCCCCGGAGTGGTCATCGGCTGTGCGCACGAACCAGTAGTTCATAGCTAGCGCTGACGGTTTATAGTCGGTTGTCTCGGCCAGGATGTACAGATAGAGGCGGGTTTGCCAGTCTTTTTGTAAATGGTCAAAGCTTTTGGGCTGTAGATAGGTTTTCCAATCCACAATTTCGGCACGATCGCTCCACAATCGCAGCAAATCGTACACGCCCGTCAGCCAGTAAGTTTGGAAGCTCAGCGATCGCTCATGCTCACTCTGGCGAAAGACCTCTCCTGTGGTGTCAAAGAGTTCCGGCGCGGCGGCTTGTAGCTGAGTTAGGCAGGTTTGGAGTTCGCTATCGGCTTGCAGAACGGGGTCGATGGGGAGCCCCATTTCGCGCTGCTGCATCAGCAAGTGAAAGCGATCGCCCCACTGCTGCGCGGTCAGCAGTTCAGGTGAAGATGGCACCGACAGCGACTCCAAAATGGTGTGCTGGTATCGCCGAGGACAATATTCCAGCAGACTCAGTTGACCTTGGGACAGTCGCAGCACTCGATTTACGCTTCGCCCCCGACGACAACGTTGCGAATGCGCAGACTCGGGCCGCCACAGCCCACTGGTAAGCCACTTTGTCCGGCCTTTCCGCAGCCACCGGATTCGTCCCAATAAAAGTCGTCGCCGATGCCCTCAATATCTGCCAGGGTGCGGAACACGTTGCCTGACAGCGTGACATCCCGCACCGGTTCCGCCAGTTCGCCATCGCGGATCATCCAGGCTTCCCCAGCGGTAAAAGTGAACATTTCGCCGTTGGTCATACCGCCGAGCCAGTTCTTGGCATAAACCCCCTCCTGAATGCCGGAAAAGAGGTCAGCAACTGGAGTCTTGCCGCGACCGATCCAGGTATTGGTCATGCGTACCAGGGGCGGATAGTGGTAGCTCAGGCAGCGGGCATTGCCCGTGGGTTGCTCGTCTAATTTGCCAGCGGTTTCGCGAGAGTGGAGGCGTCCCACCAGCCTGCCGTCTTGAATGAGTTGCGTCGTTGTTGCTGGGCAGCCCTCATCATCGTAGTCATAGCTGCCCCGATGCCCCTCTAGGGACGCTCCGTCAAAGATTTGCAAGTCTTCCGGGCCAAAGCGACGCCCCAAGGTCATCACTTCCAGCAAATCAGGATTTTCGTAAGCCATGTCTGCTTCTGACAAATGCCCAAACGCCTCGTGGACAAATAAGCCCGACAGCACCGGATCAATCACCACGTCATAGGTGTTGCCTTTCTCCGGCGGCAAGTCCAATGCGGCGACGGCGCGTTCGGCAGCGCTGCGAACTTGGGTATCCAGGTTTTCCAGATCTTCATAGGCTTGCCGAGACCCGTTCGTTTCTCGACCGGTTTGTACCGTGTCGCCATCACGGGCCGTCGCCGCCAGCCGCAACTCCAGATCCGACCAGCTCTGTTCGATCTGGGTGCCCTCAGAGGTGACGAGTAGTAACCGTTGGGTCACGTCGTTGTAGCGCACGGAGGTCGTCGTAATGCGCTGATCAACGCTCTGCAAAATCTCGTCGTAGTGGGTGCAGAGGGCTTTTTTCTGAGTGAGAGAAACGTTACGGGGACTGGTACCGCTCATGGCTAGGGGCGATCGCACCTGCACCGGATCAATCGCCGCTAACAGCGTTTCATCATCGCCCACCAGCTGGGCCGCTTGGATGGCCCCTTCGATGCGCTCAATCAAATCTTCTAGCTGGTTAAAGCTGGCAAACCCCCAGCCACCTTTGTGGCAAGCCCGCACCTGACCGCCGAGAGAAATGCCTTCACTCAAGGTTTCGACCTTGCCGCCCCGCAGCAAAATGTCGGTGCCTTCCGATTCTTCCAGGCGAATGGAGAGAAAATCGACGCGATCGCGATATTGGGTGATCAACTCAATAACCTGATCGGTGTAGCGGTCAAACGATCGCGACATGCAAGCAGCCTCCAAGGATTGCCTGATTGGAACTTTTAACTATTGTGCCGCTCTTTTTCCAAATCGACGGCCTCAGTCAGAGAGTAGTCTAAAATCACAACTACAGTTTTGCGCACGGTTGCCAACTGATTTTGAACGTCGATTCCCGACTGAGCTTGCCTCCATGACTCAAGAGCTAGAGTATTCTCTCCCCCCGGCCATTCGCCGCATCTCCGGCGCCTTTCGGCGCTTTGGTTGGATTAGCTTTTGGGCGCAGGTGGTTTTGGGAGTGATTGCCAGTCTGGCCCTGCTGTTTGCGATCGCCAGTTTGTCGGCTCGCGGCGGCGGCGATAATCCTGGAGCCGGTGCGGGAGTTTTCTTCACTTCAACCGGACAAATTGCTGTTTTTGTCAGTGCGTTCTGGGCCTTCCGTTATACCCGGTTGGGGCGACAACTGCGCAGCCGTGACGAGACCAAACGGCCCAAACCCAAAGACGCCATTCGCACGTTAAAGATTGGTCTGTTCATCAGTTTGGGCGGCATGTTCGCCACCTTGATCGGGGCCTCGGCTACCGTGGGGGCACTCCTCGCCAAGGCACTTTCCCAACCCCAGGGGGCAGCGGTGTTTGGGGCTCCGGGCAACGTTAGTCAGTTCGTGCAGCCACTCGATATTTTTGTCATCCAGGCGAATACCAATATTCTGCTAGCGCATTTTTTGGGACTGGTGTTGACCCTGTGGATTATGAATTCTTTGGACAATACTTAAGCCTGAACCTAAGGGATGTTTCCTTGTCTCTCATTGATCGAAGATCGAAATCGTTTACCTATCGAAACCGTCCCTGCGCTACCCGATTTTGGCGGCGTGAAGTACCTTCAAGCGTCGCCAACCCCAGCGATCTACTCAAGTTTTAATCAGTTTCGATGAACCGTTGCCAAGCGTAAACCGATGGGGAAAACCCATGTAGGGATGACTTACCATGCACTAGTGAGCATAAAGATTGCTGGGGCGATCGCACGATGGATATTCAACCGTTTTACGACTTTTTTGACTGTTGCGTGGGGGAGTGGGTCACCGAACGCACCTATCACTACCTGACACATCAAGAGGTTGAGCGATCGCGCACGGAATTCGCCGTCGCCCCCATCACCCGTGACCTGAAGGAAAAAGTCCTGTCGGATAGTCAGTATGGCGAAGTCGAGGATATCGACACCATGCCTGGTTTTCGTCTGGGCTTTCACACCGTTTCCGAAACCGGGGAAGAGGTGAGCCAGGAACTACGCATGCTATTTGTGCCAAAGCTGACGGGCGATGGCTTTTTGGAAGGGGATTATTTGCGCGATCGCGCCTATGAAGAAGCTAAACCGATCATTTCCCATTTCCGGTTTGGGTTGCACCATCGCGAACTGCTGATGACGACCCGCTACACCCAGGTCGTTTCAGTGGATTCGATCACCCTGGTGAATCCGACTTTGCGGATTCGCCGCATTTTGAACTATCAGCGCCCACCCGTCGATCACGCGCCGTTAGAAACTGTGCGGTTAGCCGGATTTGGCGTGGAGCAAAAGCAGAC
>CAZFWL010000488.1:0-3555 GCA_964522775.1 uncultured Halomicronema sp. | reverse complement strand
TTAGACAGGATCAGCAGGAATCGATGTATTTATTTGGTAATCGAAAGAAAATAAGGTTGATCGCCAACTGATAACTATCTTCTCTACATGCATTTTAGGAGTTACTTGGCAACCAGATATGACAGATATTACCGCAGGATTCTAAAGGTTGTTTTTAGATTCTTGGTTAATGTGAGAACCTTTGTAAAAGAAGCACCCTAACAGCACTAAAGCTTTGTAGATTCAAATTTTAATCTGGTGTTTTAGGAAGCTATTCATGGTTTTGCAAGTTCCATCGCAGACCAAGCAAACGCTGCGTCTGGTTGCCCCGCTCTCGGGTTTGTTGCTACCAATAGACCAAGTGCCTGACCCGGTGTTTGCGCAAAAAATGGTGGGGGATGGGATCTCGATTGACCCCATTTCTAGCCTGTTGGTGGCTCCTTGTGATGGTGAAGTAATTCAACTGCATCCCTCTAGTCATGCCGTCACGATTAAAACGGCTGATGGCGTGGAGCTGCTGATACATATTGGCTTGGATACGGTGGAATTGCGGGGGGAAGGCTTTACCCCCAAGGTGAATTTGGGTGATCGCGTCACGACTGGAACGCCCCTGATTGAATTCGACATTGACTATGTAGCGCAGCATGCCAAAAGCTTGCTCACCCAGGTCGTTGTCACCAATGGCGATCGCGTTGCTCAGATGGTCTGTCAGTCAGGCATTGTGCAATCTGGCCGCGACATCTTTTTGGAATTGGTACTGGCTGAGGCGGCCGACGGGGAGGCTACTGAGGGCGGCGAAATTGCCACCTCTGAGCCGATTGTGATTCCCAATCTGACTGGGCTCCATGCGCGTCCGGCGGCGGTGTTGGTCAATCTAGCCAAGAAGTATCAATCCCAGGTGTCTTTGCATCGCGGCAGCGATCGCGCCAATGCCAAAAGCGTCGTGGCGCTGATGGGGTTACAGGTGGGCAATGGCGACACAGTCACCCTGGAGGCCCAAGGCGCCGATGCCAAGGCGGCTATTACAGAACTGACGGAAGCGGTGCGATCTGGCCTCGGCGAAGCGGGCGCCGCCCCAGCCTCAGCGCCCGCCAGTATTGCTCAATCGGCCCTGAAAGCACCGCCACCTCAGCCCAAGTCGGACGATCCGAACATCATCCTGGGCGTGGCGGCCTCCTCAGGGTTAGCCGTAGGCAATACCTACCGGGTGCGGGAGCAGCGGTTAATGGTAGATGAAACTGGTGAGGCTCCGGCGAAGGAACGCCGCCAGTTAGAAGATGCCATCGGCAAAGCAGCGCTAGAGGTTGAGTCAATTCGGGCCAAGGTACACGGTCAGGGGGATCCGGGCAAAGCAGCGATTTTTGCTGCCCACCAGGAAATTCTTGATGATCCAGAATTGATGGATATTGCCACCAGCGCGATCAATAAGGGCAAGAGTGCTGCTTGGGCATGGCAGCAAACCTATACGGAGCAAGCGGAGCAGCTGGCCCAGCTGGATAATGAACTGCTAGCCCAACGGGCTAATGATGTGCGGGATGTCGGGATGCGGGTGCTGCGCATTCTCACGGGACAAGAAGCAACCGAAATTAAGTATCCCCACGACACAATTTTGGTGGCAGAGGATCTGACCCCTTCCGACATGGCGAATTTGGATCGCGATCGCGTGGTCGGTTTTTGCACCCTCGCGGGGGGCGCAACGTCTCACGTCGCGATTTTGGCGCGCTCAATGGGTATCCCCGCGATCGCGGGGATTGAACCCCGCATTATGGATTTGGCCGACGGCACGCCAGTCATCCTCGACGGCACGAAGGGCCAGCTCCGGCTAAACGCCCCCGTTGAGGAAATTGAGCGGACTAAGACCCGCATCGAGCGCCAGAAGGCCAAACGGGCGGCGGCTTTGCAGCACGCCTTTGAACCGGCGGTGACCCAAGACGGTCATCCGATAGAGGTTGTCGCCAACATCGGCAGCATTAAAGACGCTGAAGAAGCGGCATCGCTTGGTGCAGAAGGCGTCGGGCTACTGCGAACGGAATTCGTGTTCATGGAGCGTTCCCAAGCACCGACGGAGGATGAGCAAACAGGCATCTATCGCGGTATCGCCGAAGCGATGGGGGCAGACAAGCCCATCATTATTCGCACGTTGGATGTGGGCGGCGACAAACCCTTGCCCTACCTGCCCATGGCCCATGAGGAGAATCCCTTCCTGGGTGAGCGGGGCATTCGCTTTGGCTTTGATCAGCCGGAGCTTCAACGCACCCAACTCCGAGCAATTCTTCGAGCCTCTTCCGCAGGTAAGTTACGGGTCATGTTTCCCATGATTGGCCGTATTGAGGAACTGCGGATGGCTAAGGCCATGTTGGAAGAGGAGCGACAGCAACTCGACCTGCCTCCAGTGGAAGTCGGCATCATGATTGAAGTGCCTTCAGCAGCCCTTATGGCCGAAACCCTGGCGAAAGAGGTGGACTTCTTCTCCGTGGGCACCAACGATCTCACCCAATACACGCTGGCGGTCGATCGCGGTCATCCCAAATTGGCGCCCTTCGTGGATGGCGTGCATCCTGCCGTGCTGCGACTCATTGACCAAGCGGTGAAAGGGGCCGGACGCTACGGCAAATGGGTCGGCGTCTGCGGCGGTATTGGTAGCGATCCCCAGGCTATCCCCATCCTCATTGGCCTCGGGGTCCGGGAACTCAGTGCCAGTGTCACCATGATTCCGAGTATCAAGGCGCAAGTGCGATCACTCGACCTGGATCATTGTCAAAAGCTTGCAGCCCAGGCCCTTGGCATGGAAACCGCCGCCGAAGTTCGTGACCTGGTGCCTTTGGAAGAAGACTAACTGGTTTGGGCGATACGGGTAGATCCTTCGCTGTCGCCACCCCCGGGCGATTCTCACCCCGAGGCATTTGAATAGGGGATTGAGGGAAGCGCGCCCCCAATACATTCCCTCCTACCTTTCAGACTTTTCAACTCACACTATGAGGACGAATCCATGACGAGTGCCGCCGCGACGACTGCCGAGCCGTCCGCACTGCAAAAATTCTGGAACAAAGCCTTTGGCCTACTCCAAAAGATGGGTAAGTCATTGATGCTGCCTGTCTCTGTGTTACCTGTGGCGGGCATTTTGCTCGGCTTAGGGAGCGCCCGGCTGATCGAGATTGAAAAGATTCAAGAAGGCGTTTTAACCAGTGCCAAATTTGGTTGGCTTCCAGCCTGGCTTGCGGAAATCATGAAGAATTCCGGGGATGCGATTTTCGCAAATCTGCCGGTGATTTTTGCGATCGCCGTCGCGATCGGCTACACCGCTAACGACGGGGTTTCGGCCCTAGCCGCTGTAGTCGGATTTGTGGTTTTTCTGGCCACTTTAGGGGTCTCGTCCGTTCTTTTCTTCAACCTCGACCCAGAGATTCTCAAACCCATCATGGGCATCCCCTCGTTAGATACAGGGGTGTTTGGCGGCTTGATTATGGGGTGCGTCGCCGCCTACATGTTCAATCGCTTTTTCCGCATCAAGTTGCCGCAATACCTTGGCTTCTTTGCGGGCAAGCGTTTTGTGCCAATTATCACGGCCTTTGTGGC
>CAZFWL010000487.1:0-3562 GCA_964522775.1 uncultured Halomicronema sp. | reverse complement strand
CGCACTGCCCAGCTATAACCACTTTTTTATTGAACCCACGGCCATTCCTTACAAGTTTCAGCCGGGAGGCGCCAGTTATGAGCTGAGTTATAGCCTTACGGCCATTCCCCAATATTTCCGCGTGATCGCGCAACATCATCTCCAGTCGGCAGCGGCCAAGACTCCGGTACAGCAAATTCAGCAAGCGTTTAATCTGATCCAGCAGCATGAAGAAGCGCTGAGTGATCGCCTCCTTGCTTTTCTTCGCAGCAAACCCAACGTTCACATCATTGGCTGCCCCGACGCTGATGCCGCGAAACGAGTGCCCACCATCTCCTTCGTCATCGATGGGGTCAACAGCGAAACCATTCCGCCGCAAATTGACCCGCACCAGATCGGGATCCGCCACGGTCACTTCTATGCCCTGCGGCTGATCGAGGACCTGGGTCTGATGTCCCAAAACGGGGTCGTGCGGGTCAGCATGGTGCACTACAACACTCTGGCAGAATGCGATCGCTTAATCGCGCTACTAGACGCCATCATCTAATCCCCCTGCGTGGGGTATGGCCAAGGCTAACTTAGCGATGAAATCAGTCGTGATCGTCGGCTAGCGAGACACCGCCTCGGAGGTAAAAGGGGCGATCGCCGACGCTAGCTTTCTCAGCATGGTGGCCGTTTGGTCAAAGCTGACACAGGCATCCGTGATGCTCTGGCCGTACTTGAGCTGAGTCAAATCTTCGGGAATTGGTTGCTTGCCTTCCACCAGATGGCTTTCAACCATGACTCCCAGAAGATGACGGCTGCCCCCCTGCACCTGCTGGGCAATGTTATCCAGCACATCTAATTGCTTGCGGTGATCCTTTTGCGAGTTGGCGTGGCTACAATCCACCATCATGCGCGGATTCAGGCCCAGCTCAGACAGCTCTTTCGCCGCTTGCTCGACATGGGTGACATCGTAATTGGGACCATGCTTGCCCCCGCGCAACACCAAGTGTCCATCCGGATTGCCAGTCGTAGTCACAATACTAGCTAGACCATGGTGGTTGATGCCCAAGAAATGGTGGGAACCACTGGCGGCCAGCATCGCGTTCATGGCAGCCAGCAGACTACCGTCAGTGTTGTTCTTAAAGCCAATGGGCATCGAAAGACCCGAGGCCATTTCGCGGTGGGTTTGACTCTCGGTGGTGCGAGCCCCGATCGCTGTCCAGGCAATCACGTCAGCAATATACTGAGGCGTAATCGGGTCTAGTAATTCAGTCGCGGCGGGTAGACCTAAATGAGCCAAATCCAGCAGCAGCTTTCGGGCTAGCCGTAACCCAGTATTAATGTCGTAGCTGTTATCCAGATGAGGATCATTGATCAGCCCTTTCCAACCAATGTTGGTACGGGGTTTTTCGAAGTAAACCCGCATGACAATTTCTAACGAGTCTGACAGTTCATCCCGCAGCGGAGCCAGTTTCTGGCCGTAGTCCAATGCGGCATCCACATCATGAACGGAGCATGGCCCCACAATCACCAGAAGCCGACGATCTTCGTTGTAGAGAATGTTGCGAATGCGATCGCGAGTCGTTGTCACTAATGCCGCTGCCGTCTCGGTGAGGGGCATTTCGTGGTGAATTAACGCGGGACTCGCAAGGGGGCGGGTTTCAACAACGTGAAGATCTTGGGTCTTATGCATGAACTTTGATGATATCCAGAGCCGGGTTTCCAGTATCCCCCACCATTGTGATCCTTTTACTGGGGAATGTGAGCGCTTCATCACTCAGAAGTGTATTCAGCTTATCGAAAATATCTGCTGAGATGGCCAAGGTAATCGAAATGGAAGCTTAAATATGGCTCATTCACTCAAGTGCGGTTATTTCTGTCAGGACTTACGTAGTTGAATCCGATTTTGGCCCCTAGATCCCCAAAAAGTGGGGAAATCGGATTCAACATACCCCAGATTTTGGGGACCGAGGGGGCTTTTGCGTAAGTCCTATCTTTGATGTCTTCACAAGACTGATCAAAGTTGATATCAGTCGCGGCCAGGAAGGCGACACTGAGGCAGCCACAGGAATAGCCTGTCGCGATCTATTGATTAGGTGAAGGGGCGATCGCGGAGAGGTGGCACCCACCCCAGGCGGGATCTATTCCTTGAGAGGTTGCTGCAACCCTCGAAATTCGGTTTACTATCATAAACCTGAGTATGCAACCGTTTTGGGGTCTCACTTTCTCTTCAAGACCGGGCCAGCCATACCCTCAATGTCTACCGCTCGACTGCCCCATCTTATGCCCTTGACAAGAACGATTAGCGCCCTGGTTGCCATTGTATTCGCCTTCCTGATTGTGGTTTTAGGAGGCTGGTACTTCACTCTGGCGTTTGGCGTAATTGTCTTTTTAGGGCAACGGGAGATTTTTCAACTGGTGCAGGCCAAGGGCATTTTGCCTGCCGCCAAAATCACTCTGGTTGTGAGTCAACTGCTCATTATTTTTGCCCATGTATCCCCTTCCTTGGCCCATGCAGTGCTGCCATTGGGGGGCACATTCATCTGTTTCTATCTCCTGTTTCAGCCGAAATTCGCCACGATCGCGGATGTGGCCGCTTCCATTTTGGGACTGTTTTACGGCGGTTACCTACCCAGCTATTGGATTCGGCTGCGCGATCTCGACTCGTTCGCAACCTTGCCGTTAGAAGGATTTTGGCCGACTTGGCCGCTGCAAATTTCGACTTTACCAACCGGACTAACCGCCACTCTGCTGGCCTTTGCCTGCATCATTGGGGCCGATATTGGGGCTTACATTATTGGTCGCCTGTTTGGCAAAACCCCACTGTCTAACATCAGCCCGAAGAAAACAGTTGAGGGCGCAGTATCGGGCCTGGTGGTCAGCATCATCGTTGGCATGGTGGGCTCACACTTGCTGGGCTGGCCGTTTAGCCCCCTCTCTGGCGGCACATTGGGAACGTTTATCGGCATTACCAGCCTACTCGGCGACCTTACCGAGTCACTGATGAAGCGCGATGCTGGGGTCAAAGATTCCGGCGACCTGATTCCCGGCCATGGGGGCATCCTCGATCGCACAGACAGCTATGTCTTCACTGCCCCCATCGTTTACTACTTTGTGACCTTGCTGCTACCGCTACTAGCCCAGGAATTCTGATCAGTCGAAAGGTCGCTCCTTAATTCTTCATCTCAGGGTAGTAAGTGACTGCCAGAAATTAACTGGTCGAATCACGATGAGTTGCCGACAGGTAAAAGGCTAAAGCCCTGACTTTCAAAGCCTCGAAGCGGCTGAGGCGATACCAGGCACAACTGCGCTAACCGAAAAAGCATCGCATGGTTACGTAACGATGCCGATAGCTGCAACCCATTACGCAACCTCAAAAGCAGAACCAAGCGAAAAAGACTAGGCTACTGGTGATCAAAATCGCCAGATGATGACGTCGGAATACTTCCAAACGTTGCCTGATCATCCTCAAAAGGGCCGACAGAGAAGCATTTGCCGCTTCTAGCAAGCACTTGTACATTGAGCCGGCAAAGTCATGAAGACAGTGACTACATACTCTCATTTGAAATTCTGTTAATTACGTAACATTTTACTTAAA
>CAZFWL010000486.1:0-3586 GCA_964522775.1 uncultured Halomicronema sp. | reverse complement strand
AATCTTTATTTGCCAGATACTCCGTGGATGACCGCCCAAGCCCGACTCGTGTTGGCCTTGATGCCACTCACGATGCAAGTTACGGAACCCGAACCCGCTGCGTTGGAGATGCCGCTGACGTATACAGATACAGAGGGGGCAGGATTGCCTACGGCGCGAGTTTGGCAAGCTGATGCTAACCCCGCCACGGTGGTGGAAACGAGCACCGCAATTTTGGATGTGCCTGTCCAGGCTTATCCATGGACGCTGGATTCAGAACTCACCTTTTTGGAGCCCACGGCTTTAACTGCAGCGATACAAGCACAGGAGCACAGGAAGCTAAGTCAACGATTAATGGCCAATGGGCGATTACACTCTGATCCGATGCTCCAGACGCTTTTAGAGACTGTCTTGAGTACATCGTCTGAGCCTGATATCTGGGGGTTAACGCTGGATGAAGCATCGATAACGCTCTCGGAGTTGTGCAAACTAATCAAATGGTTATGGGTTCAAGCAAGCCAAGAATATATGCCGCTGATGGCGGGCCTACCAGCCCAGCAATTACAGTCCGGTCGTCCATGGCAGTCGGGCACTCTGATGAGCCAGGGCCAATTAGTTTTGCAGTCGGAAGGGCAGGCGATCACGGTACTCGATGTCGCCACCGGTGAGTGGATTACAACTGAGCCTAAGTTAGGGGCGGCTGAGCTGCTGCACCTTGCAACGGCTCTGACACCTGAAACTGCAGTCTGGTCAGTGGAACGGCTCATCGCTATGAATAATCAAACGGTCGCGGCGCGATCGCCCCTTCTAGCAAGCCTGATGACAGCCTCCCCAGTGAAGCTATGGTCACCCCAAGATGACCTGTTTCCTGACCTCAGCCCGCCAACCCTGACGCTGTGCTGGCAGATTACGTTGACCTTCTTGCCCACGGCAGGCTGAGTCAGCGCTTCTAGAGTTGTGAGCGATCGGCAATCAGACTTGCGGGAGGCAGCGTGTCAGCTTTCGAGGCCGCTGGGTTGAGACAGCAGCGGGTTTTGTTCGACCCACACAGACACTGAGCCGCCGTTGCAGCGAAATTCGGCCCAACCGTACTCATTGGTGTGAATCGGCCCCTTGATATGGCCCGTAATGTCATAAAACGGCCGATTAGGCTTACCCACTTCCATCCATTTATTGCCCGCTGGACCATCACTGAGAATCACCGCCATCGCATGGGGATGATGTTCCGTGCCGAGCCGCGTCCAGCCAATCGTGTTGAAGTGGTCGATGTAGTCGTATTGAGGACCGTAGGCGAAGTTGACGCGGGCAAATAAGAGGCGATCAATGATCCATCGGTGAGAATCCATCCAAATTTCGTATTCATTGCCGTCGGGAGCCTTATCACGGTAATTCGCGCCGTAGTAGTCGGCGTAAAAAACGCAGGGATAGCCCTGCTCCCGCAGCAAGATAATGGCATAGGCCAGAGGCTTAAACCACGATTCGACCACTGACTCTAGAGCCTGCAAAGGCTGGGTATCGTGGTTTTCGACCAACGTAACGGCGAATAGCGGTAACTCTTTCATCAAGCTACCGTCAAAAATCTGCCGCATGTCATAGTTACCCCCGGCTTTGCTGGCCTTGTGGAAGTTGAGATGCAGCGGTGCATCAAACAGATTAAGTCGGCCCCCAGCATTGCCGATATACCAGCTCAGCGTGCCAAAGTTGTAGGTCCAATATTCGCCCACGCAGAACAAATCTCGCCCCGTATGGGCTTCGAGATGATCAAGCCATTCGTTGAAGAAATCGCCGTTGATATGTTTAATGGCATCGAGCCGAAAGCCGTCAGCACCGATGTCATCCAACATCCATTCACCCCAGTATTTCAACTCCCCTTTGACTTCAGGATGATTGATGTCCAGATCGCTACCCATCAGGTAATCGTAGTTGCCCCGCTCCAAGTCGACTTTGGTTTCAAAGCTTTTGTCGGCCATCTTCCAGACAGCTTTAAAGTCGGGATCAGCGCTGTTGTAATCCACTGAGTCGAAGTGATACCAGTGCCACTTCATCGTGGAATATTGGTCGCCTCGGCCGCCAGTCCCGTTAGTGCCGCTAAAATCGAAGCCAGTCCAAGCGCGAATTTGACGCGCCTCACCCAGTGGTTGATTACGATTGTGGGGATCGTAGGGAATCGCATCAAATTCTTCTTCAAAATCAGCGGCCATTTTATGGTTAAACACCACATCGGCATAGATTTGGATGCCGTTTTGGCGACAGGTTTGGACTGCCGCGACGTATTCGTCTTTGGTGCCGTATTTGGTACGGATGGTGCCGCGTTGGTCAAACTCGCCCAGATCAAATAGGTCGTAAATGCCATAACCCACGTCGTAGCTGCCGCCGATGCCTTTGTATGCAGGGGGCAACCAGAGGGCCGTGAAGCCCGCGTTGGCGAGCATGTCCGCATCTTGCTTCAGCTTTTGCCAGTGGGTGCCGTCGGGGTCGATATACCAGTGAAACCACTGCATCATCGTGCCGTTGAATTCGGCCGGAGCTTTTTTAGCGGCGATCGCCCCGCCGTTAGTCGCCACCCATTCTTTGAGAGCGTGTTCAGCGGTTTGCAGGGTATCGTCTTGAAGGTCTTTCCCAATCGCGCGGAAGTTTTCTTTGAGCTGCTGAAAAGGTGTGGACATAGAGCGTTTATGAGGGTGGAGGACGACGGGTTTTAGCCTAAGTGACCAAATTTAGAGTTTTAGAGTTACCGACAAGTAGCTTCAAAGCGAATGCACGATGCCCGGAAATTACCAGATTGAAATCAGGCGTGATCGCAGACTGTTTTCCCATTGCTGTGGTCAAATTTAATCGACATCCAAAGCTTTGGGGCAGTCACAGTAAAACACTGGAACATTTCGATCTGGCCAACTCCTTCATCGGCACGAAAGGCACAGCTAGCAACGTTTTGTCGCCTCAGATACCGGAAAGCATAGCAAGTTTAGAAAACGTTACAAGTTGTATTGAATCGTTCAATAAATTCCGAAGAAAACCCTAAAGCTTTTAAGGAATTAAAATCCTTCTTTCTAAAGTGATACCAATCCACCTCGGATATAGCAGTGCTGTCAGCCATGGCTGGTGATTCACTGTTGCCGAGTTCAAGGGTTCTGGATTGCACACTTGATTTATATGTCAGCCAACATCCCTTTTGATACTGCTCCGCGATTACAAAATCTGTTTAACGCCGATAAGCGACTTGCTGCCCCTGTGCGGATTCGTCGGCTGATTTGGAAACTGGCGATCGCTACTCTAGCCTTGATGGCAGTAGGGAGTGCGACTCGCGTGATGAATGCGGGGCTTGCCTGTCCTGACTGGCCGCTCTGCTACGGCCAACTGGTGCCCAGCCAGCAAATGAACCTTCAGGTCTTTTTGGAATGGTTCCATCGCTTGGATGCCTCACTGATTGGCCTGCTGTCGATTTGGCTGGCTGTACAGGCTTGGTGGTGTCGTCGTGACGTGCCTTCTTGGCTGCCTGGGGCCACGGTCGGCGCAGTGCTGTTGATTATGGTGCAGGGAGCCCTGGGGGGGCTGACGGTCACCGAGCTACTGCGGTTTGATATTGTCACCGCTCATTTAGGGACCG
>CAZFWL010000485.1:0-3587 GCA_964522775.1 uncultured Halomicronema sp. | reverse complement strand
CGATCCGAATCTGGCTACCGGGGCCACTATCGGTCCGCACCAGCAACATGCCTTCGGTACTGAGGTGAATCACCGCTGCCGACCCGGCAATGATGACGATCAGTCCCCAATGAGTCAGGGCAAAGCCGATTTTTCGAGGCCCTTTCCAAGGAAATCGACTAAGGGTTGAAATTCCTAAATTGACCGCTAGCAGAAACATTAAAGCGCCAAACCAGGCACTCTTATAAATCTCTCGCTGCACGGTTGGTGAACCAACCTCGGACTCATAAAAAGTCGCCCCGATCAAAATCACTGCGATCACAACTAGCAGTGGCACCGCAAGTCGAATTGATCCTAAAAATCGGACAATTTTAGATTCCATAGCCAAATCTGTCAGAGCAAAACCATTGCAAAGAAGCTGGTAAACAGACTCAACGAGGCTAGCGATCGCTTCTGTATTAGCAACTACTAAAAAACAGATTGCAATTCGCTTTTCGCATCAAATGCATGCGACTCTTGTATGACTTGGTCATCCAAATAGTTCGTAGGGCAATCCCCCTTGGGTAGGATCTTAAGGCTCCATCACTACCGTCTAGGTTAGAGATTCAGCTTTTTAGGCTAGAAAACTACCCTGAGTTTCAGTCGAAAGATGTAAGTTTTTCGGGAAATGAGTAAATCGCATCGGTTTGATGCAGAAGCCGAATAACGAATCTTCCTTTGGTGGTTGTCGCTACAAAAAACATCTTTGGGTTTCTATTACGTTGAACGCAATCAAGTTGGATTCATCAGCAAAAAGTGGAATTTTATACCGTCTAATTTGCTTTTTAACTAGTGGATTGAAAATTTGATAGGCGATGTCGACTGGGAGTCTAGCTGTCTATTCATCGTCGTCAAAAATTGAAATTCGGAAGATTTGTGAGGTCGGTGATAGATAGATTTCAGGCTTTAGAGTCTGTTGATTTGTGTTGCTAACTTTAGCTTTTCTGGATTGAAATTTTCTTTTTGTGTTGGTGTGTAATTGCTTGAGCTAGGAGATTTGGAGAACGTTTATGGCTTCTGAATTACAGGTTGAGCTACTGGAAAGTAGTTTCGAAAAAGCAAAGCCCGTTGCTAACGAGTTTGTCGCTAGCTTCTACGAGAACTTGTTTACGGACTACCCTGCGGCAAAGCCCCTGTTTACCCACACCAATATGGCTAAGCAGCAGAAGATGCTGCTGGAGTCCCTGGTGTTCGTGGTGGAAAACTTGCGCAATCCGGGAGCCTTGTCTGATGCGCTTAAAGGGTTAGGGGCTCGTCACGTAAAGTACGGCGCCTTGCCCGAGCACTATCCGCTGGTCGGTAACTCGCTGCTGAAGACCTTCGAGCAGTATATGGGTGAAGACTGGACTCCAGAGGTCAAGGGAGCTTGGGTCGATGCCTATGGGGCGATTACCGAAATCATGCTCGATGGCGCCGAGTATTCCAAAGAGGACGTTCAGCTTGAACCTCCTGCGGCTGAGGTTGACGAAGCGACTGGGCTGAAAATTGCGCTGCTCGAAGAGAGCTTTGGCAAGGTGGCTCCCCAGGCCAATGAGTTTGTCGACGGCTTTTATAACAACCTGTTCACTGATTACCCCGCAGCCAAGCCGTTGTTTGCTCACACCAACATGGGCAAACAGCAAAAGATGCTGTTGGAATCCCTGGTGTTTGTGGTGGAAAACCTGCGTGATCCTGGCAAGCTGACCGGCGCGCTGGAGGGTTTAGGCGCCCGGCACGTCAAATATGGCGCTTTGCCCGAGCACTATCCCCTCGCTACTCAAAACCTTCGAACAGTTTTTGGGTAACGACTGGACTGCTGAGGTTAAGCAGGCTTGGGTTGATGCCTATGGGCTGATCACGGAAGTGATGCTGAAGGGGGCTGACTATGACAAAGCTGATGTGCAGCTTGGCTCCACGGCCGCTGTGGAAGTGCCCGATAGCAATATCAGCACGGGGGCAGCTGCGGGCGTCATTGGCGGTGGGGTCATTGCTCTGATCGTCCTATTTTTGTTGGTTTAACGCTGAAGACGGCACGGAGCAAGATCGATGGCGTTGAGAGGCCAATCATTTAGATGGCGGTCTTGGCTGAACCTCAAGACCGCGATCGTCCTAGCGTGTATTGCTCTGGTGGCCTGGTTTGGAGCGGCTTTCGCTCTCGATAACAAACAGGTCTTCTTACCTGGGGAGACCTCTGTGGGCCACTATCTGTTTGAAACGTCTTGTGCCTCTTGCCATGAGGGTTTCAAACCGGTGAGCAATGACACCTGTATGCGCTGTCATGAAGCCGAAATGGCTGAGGATAAGCACGGCCCTTCTAAGTTTCGGGATCCCCGTTGGGCGGGTGAGTTGGAGAAAATCGAGGCCTTGACCTGTACAACTTGCCATAACGAGCACGTCCATATGTTTGGGCGCGGAGTGCATTTACAGCCTGACCTCTGCATGAATTGCCACCAAGGCATTATTGAGGGCGACCTCAAGAGCCATGACGGGTTTGCTGCCGATGGCTGCTGGACGGCGGGTTGCCACAACTATCACGATCACCGTTCGATTTCGACGGGCTTTTTGATTGAAAACATCGATCAGCCGCCCATGTTGCCGGTGCAGCAACTACCCGATCGCACGGTGTTTACCAAAGTGGAAACGGCACCTAACCCTGATCTCACGCAAGAGTTTTTGGGAGGGGGGACATGATCTTGAATCACTCGATGTCGCCTGTTTCCAAGGCTACGGTTGCCCCAGCCTTTAGGACGAGTCGCTGGCTCAGGGCGATCGCGGCCTTCCTCTTCGCCGTTTCCCTCCTTGGGGGGTGGGCGACACCCGCCTGGGCCAACAATGTTGACCAAGCCCAGATTGATGAAGCTACCCAGCTGTGGCAAACCAGTGCCCACGCTTTTAATGAAATCAATTGTTCCAGTTGCCATGAGTCAACGGAGACCAAAGAGTTTGTGGCGCAGCCCGGTGTGGAAAGTTGTCAAACCTGCCACCAGCAGGATGTCGATACCTTCCTACTCGGTCAGCACGGCATTCGGATGTTGGAAGGGGAGACGCCCCTCACGCCCGCAATGGCTCGACTCCCGATGCAGCCTGATGCGATGAATCTGCAAATGACCTGTAATACCTGCCATGACGTGCATTCGGTCAATACGATGCAGGCGGCAGTGGATTCTTGTTTGAGTTGTCACAGCGATAATCATTCGTTGAATTACGGTAACTCTCGCCATGCGGATCTGTTTGCCGTTGATCGCGATTTGCCGCGCCCCTCAGCGGGGGCCGTCAGCTGTGCGACCTGTCACCTACCGCGTCATCAAACGGGTAGTGGTGACAATGCGGTAACCCTGGTTAACCACAACAACACGTACACGCTCTTGCCCCGCGATCGCATGGTCAAAGACGTGTGTATGAACTGCCATGGCATGGAGTACAGCTACAACAGCATTTTTGACGATGACTTAGTGGAGGCTAACTTTGATGCGCCTCCCAGTCTAGAGCTTCAAACTTTTGAGTTAGTGCGCGACTTTGAGGCTCGTCGCACCGGCCAGGAGTAAATGAGCGCGATCGTCAAATCCAGCGTTCGTCTTCACGAACAATCA
>CAZFWL010000484.1:0-3590 GCA_964522775.1 uncultured Halomicronema sp. | reverse complement strand
CCCCTACCCCCCAAACCTGTACTACTGACCTTTGATGACGGCTACGTTGGGCACTACACCCACGTCTATCCGCTGCTGAAAAAGTATCAATATCCCGCTGTCTTCTCACTCTTTACAGGCAAGCTGGATGGTGATGTGGTGGGGCGATCTACCGTCACTTGGGAACACGCCCAAGAAATGGCGGCTGACCCGCTAATTACCATCGCGGCCCATAGTGTCATGCATCCCCGTGACCTGAGAGCACTGGAGGATGCCGACCTGCAACACGAAATCGTGGCATCGAAACAGCGACTCGAAGCCGAACTCGGCATTCCCATTCGCTACTTCACCTATCCAGAAGGCAAGTACGACGAGCGGGTAGCAGCAGCAGTCGCCGATGCTGGGTATGATGCCGCCCTGACCATGAGCAACGACGCCGAGTGGTTCGCCGGCGAATCGGATGACCTGCTTAGCATTGGTCGCTTTGGTCAATCCCAACTAGAGCGGGTCATTCCTGACGCTTGGGAAGGCTTGGGGATGGAAGTCGTGAGTCCGACCACCTTCGATTTTTACTCTCCTATTCGGATGATCGAGCCGCTCGAAACCGAAGAGGTGCCCTTAGCGCTCATTACTGGGGGCCGTCCCGCTACCGTACACGCTGACAGCCGCTACCAATTAGAAGAAATCTTGGCCCGCACAAATGCAACTGCCGCCGTGGATGGCGCGTTTTTCAACCTGCAGTATCTCGACTCCAACGTGATGATTGGGCCTGTGCTAAGCCAAGCCACCCAAACTTTTGTCCCCGGCAACCCCAGTGAAAACCCGTTATTAGATGGTCGGCCTTTAGCGCTGATCAGCGGAGATGAAGTGAGGTTCATTCCCTTTGATCACATCAAACACAACACCCTACGCGGCATTCAGTCCGAAATGTCAGATGTGACCGATGCTTTTGTCGGGGCAGCTTGGCTCGTGCGGGATGGCGAACCACAACCCGCGTCATCCTTCGGCACGCTGTTCGACTATGACGCTTTGCGCCATCGCGCCTTTTGGGGTGTCAACAATGCGGGGCAGCCAGTGATTGGCGTGACCAAAGGTCGGGTCGATTCGGTCACGCTCGGCGAGCTCTTGCACGAAGTGGGTTTCCGCGATGCCATGATGGTCGACTCCGGCGCGAGCACATCCCTAACCTACCAAGGCGAATCGCTGGTGGAATATATTCCCCGCCCAGTGCCCCACATGATCGCCTTACTTCCCGAAGCCGAGGCCCAAGGCCCCTGCCCTTTAAAGTTTGAAACGATTCCCAGTGATGAGGCAATCTGGACTGAATCCAATTAAGCTCGCAGGATAAAGGGACGCCCTCGCACCACTCCTCAACACGGCATTGTCGCAATAACCAAGAGGTAATGATTGCCAAACAATTACTGCGTGGCAGAAATTGCCTACCGCAAGGGAAATTGATGGCAATAAAATTCCATATTTCTTAGAGAAGCTGCTAAAGACTGGCTACATATGGTGTCCGAGCCAGTAAACGAAGCCATCCCTAGCGTTTGTAGAGCATTTGTATCTATGAAGTCACGGGAAGTCTAGCGTAGAGTGAGAAAAAGCTTGACTGACTTTCCCTGTCTCTTTCGACCCGGCTGTTTTATTGCAGTGAGGTTCGCCCATGCAACACTTTACGCGCCGCGAGACCGTTATTCTAACCCGCACTAGCTCTACTCGGTTAAATTACTTAGCCAAGACAGGCGTTGTAGTGCCGATCGCCGATGCCGACAATACTGCGCAAGGATTTTACTATACCTGGGAGCAAATTTTAGAGTTGAGAACGATTCGTCATTTGCGACGACAGGTATCCCTGCAAATGATTCGTAAAGTCCTGAAGTTCTTAGAAGGAGAAGGCTGTGGCGCTTTGCATGACAAGTGCCTGGTCATCGAGGATGGGACCATCAATTGGGTACAACCTCGCGAAAACACTGAACCTCAAGTGGTGCAAGTCGCGGCTCGGGCAGATCGCCACGTCGGGCAACTCAAACTGATGACCATCCCGTCGCTCATTAATTTTGCCGACGAAATTTGGGAAACGGCTCGTAGCTCTAAAGTGATTGATTTTGAAAGCTTTCGGCAGCGAGTCGTGCCCTTTCGTCCACGGTGAATCAACCTAGAAAGATGACGCTGATCACAAGTGATATTGGAAGCCATCACAATACATTTATTGCCCTCATCACTCATCAGTAGCAGCTCAGTCACCTGCAAAACCTCTAAATATCACAGCTGAATATCCCGTGTAATCACGGAAAAGTCGCATTGCATCATGAAGAATTGAAGAAGATGAGACTTCAGCAACAATCATGACTGTGATGACAGCCCCCGCCCCAGCCTTTAATATCGCGAATGACTATCGCAGCCTCAGCATCATTTATTGGCAAAAGCTCGTACGTGAGGGCGTGCCCAAAACGGAAGCTCAGGACATTGCAAAAGCAATTGTCAAACTTGAGTTATTCGCCCAATCCCCCTCTCGAGAACATAAACAGCTGATTTCACGCTTTAGTGCGCTACTCTGTCGAGCACAACTGTGGCGCAGTGATTTGCTGATTTCTTAGCCATCACGACTCCCAGCCATTTCCAATACTTGAAGACAGTCTTGCTTGCTTAAAGCAAAGCCATCCCATCAGAAAAGCATGTTGTCCAGAGAATGGGTTTATACCGTTCTCTAGACCTGTCAAGCGCAGCGATCGCTAAGCCGTCAGACGGCGATCGTCTTCGAGCTCGACTGGCAGCTCTGCTGGCATTTGCTTTCGCACAGACACATCAGCATTTCGCAGTTGCTCTTGAGTAAAGTGGCAGTCTATCAAGCGAACATCGGCCAAAATTGCCCCAGTCAAGTCAACCGTTCTAAAGTCCAGACCGCGTAAAGTTGCCCCAGTCAAATTGGCGTAGCTCAACTGTGCGCCTCTCAGCGATACCTGACTCAAGTTGGCGTGACGCAGGTCCGCCAAACGCAAATCAGCCTCAGCCAAGCAACTACCTTGCAAATTACTCTCAATCATTTGGCAACGAATTAGCGTAGCTCGCTCAAACGAGGTGTTACAAAGCTCGGCATGACTCAAATTAGCTCGCCACAGCATCGCCCTGGAAAAATCAACATCTGACAGCAGACTGTGACTCAAATTACTGCCCGTCAAGTCCACTCCCTGGAGGACAGCCTGATTCAATTGCAGACCAGGCATCCAAGCTTCACGAAAGTCGACGCCGCTGAAATCACGACGACCTGCCGAGTAGCTTTTGAGGAGTTGCACAATTTCCATAAGTTTGGGGATTACTAAAAGGCGATATCACAGGGCAACACAAGCGCTTACTGACTGAGAAAGTCGCTTGATAATGTAAACAAATGTAACGATTTTTGTGAGATTCTGCAATCCTTTCTCGCTTCATTGCCGCTCTTTGATGCCGCCGCATGTTATTTACTATTGCCTCAGCAGGTGTTCCTAAACGGCGATGGAACAGGCCGAAAGGGGGCTGAATTGACTGTCTACACCTGAAAAGGCGAAAGTCGAACCAAGAGCAAAGGGTAGGCTTCACAAAAATTTTTGCCGAAAAAACCCTACTCCGAGCAG
>CAZFWL010000483.1:0-3591 GCA_964522775.1 uncultured Halomicronema sp. | reverse complement strand
ATAATGGAACCATCTGGTCGGGAGAATCACTCGGAATTTGCCCCATAAATTCGGACTCGGGCACCACCACGACAATCAACCAGTCGAGCCCGAAGCCATCGTTAAAGGGCAAGACTTCGAGGAATTGTCGCTCGCCATCCACGACAAAAGTCAGCTGGCGACTTTGCTGAATATTTTCAAAGGAGCCGAAGTGGTTTTCTAAATAGGCGGCAGATTCACTGACATAGGGGTCAGAACTCTGCGCCGCTTCCCGAAATTGGGGCACTTGCCCGAGCATTTTCATCAACGGCTCGTCGGTCGAGCTAGAAATGAGATTCCCCTGGCGATCGATGACGAAGGCTTGTCCGGTTTGACCGATTTCCAGCTGTTTGAGAAAGGTCCGAAATTCCTCTGGGAGAACGACATCAGCGGCACAGACGCCTAGCAATCGACGATCGCGGCGATCGTACACCGGTAAACTGGCCGTCACATTGGGCAAGCGCGTGGTGAAGGCAACGTAGACATCGGTCCAAGTCGGGCCTTCTTGGCTGAGAGCGGCAATATACCAGGGACGCACCCGCGAGTCGTAGGTCGGTCCTCCTTGTGAGTCAAAATGCTGCCGATAGCCCCGCACGTCGAGGCTGTATTGGCGGCGCTCGAAGTCAGTACCAGAATTACTGTAGGTCAGATGCAGTTGACCGGTTTCGGGCGATCGCAAAATCCCAAAAAACTCACCCGATTCCGCACTGCCACAGTAGACCAGGGCAATTTCGGGGTAAATTTTCATTTGCTGAAAGAGCAAATGCTCACCTTGGCTAGCGCCTCGAATATCTAAGTCCCCATGGGTAAAGGCGGTGGCATTGAGGCGATTAATCGCGTGAGGATTGCCAAAATAGCTCTGCAGTTCCCCCTGAATGCGGGCCGAGACTTCGCTGCGCAACTTGGATGCCAGCACTTGCACGGCTTGCTGACCATTACGAAACGAGAGGTACCCGACGAGCCCTACCGCCACAAAGATTTGGACTAGCACTGGCAGCGTAAAGGCGCGATGCAGCGAGTTACGACGCACGACTTGCTGAGTGCGACGGCCAAGTTGGCGAAAGTGTTGGGGGAGCTTAGTCACAAGTAGATCGCACTGATGGGAGTGTCAGGGCATAGCCAATGAGGCGCTAGAGCACACTATCCGCTGTCGAGGCCAGTCCCTAGCAGTAAGCAGCACCATTTCAAGCAGTCTCAGGTTGCCCGAGCCAGGCCAATAGGCTGCACCACAAACCAGCAAAATCGCTTACCACCTTTCTGCCTGAACACGCTAAGTCTTATCCTACCGAGTCGTTCTCACCGCTCTACGCGGTCTCATCGCCATCGGGCAGATGAACCTCATGGCTGAAGTAAACGCCATGCGCGGATTTGAACGCAACTGTCAGGCTGTCTCTAGGCTTCAAAAAAATTGATAGATGGATGCCTGCTGCAACTTCAACCAAACTGTTTCTTCGCAGCTTCATACACAGATTCCGTAATTTCAGTCAGTTCTTGGGCCTGGGCAAACTTTTCAATTTTCTTACGGGCGGCTGGACGCACAAAAAAAGGAATTTCTTTCAAACGTTTTTCGGCCTCAGCGGTCCAAACAGGAGAATTAGCCATAAATAATGAGGGTATTCGCGATCGCTCAATGACTTCAGCATTGATTATTTCAGATCTCTGAAGCGATCGTGGCAACCGGGGCCAAATCCGCTGCAGCGAAACGTGAAACCTTAGCTATCCTTAGTGGGCAGGTGCGCTTGATGGTTGATAGCCCACATTCAATAAGGGGGGCTCAATTGTGGTCAGTTTTGCAAAATTTTCGAATGCTTGCTCGCTTAGCATCGCGGCATTGGTGTTGCTAGGCATAGTCAGTGTCCCTAGCTCCAGGGCGGTCGCCGATGGTATTCCAGGAGTCACCTTCGGGACCGAGACAGGGGCCTCTCCTGAGACATCGGCAGACACGGGACCAGAGCTAACCCAACAAGGTTTTGAGCCTTATACCCAAGCGATGCTCTTGGGCTACGCCGCTGAAGAGCAAGGCGATTATCAAACGGCGCTGATCAATTTTCGTCGGGCCTTAGCAGAGCGTCCAGGCGATCCATATGCATTGCGGGCGATCGCCAATATGGAATCCTACATTGCTGCCGAACGGCGCGAAATCGCTCGGCAACAGCAGTTGGCAACCCTCAACCAACAAGTCGATGCTGCCGTGGCCGTGCGAGATTGGGCCTGTGCTGCCGCCACAGTGGACGAAATGATTGCTTTAGTGCCGCCAAATTCGCTCGAACGGAGTCGGCTCGTTACTTATCGGGGTGAACTTTCGTCCCTGCTAGACGCGCGTTCTGATGTCGGGCAGTGGTCAAGTGTTTGTCCCGGCTAAGGACTTCAGTAAGTTGTTAAATGATTTACGTTGACTGCAATATCTGCGATCACAACTCGATACCCTAATCAAATAACCGAAAGGTCATCTACCTCGGAGAGACCGGCTATGAATGCGCCTAATCCCAGTTCTGCCTCCCCCCCATCCGACGATCCACAACACCTTTCCCGACTGCAATCTTTGATTGAACGGATCATGGCCGACGGCAAAATTTCAGCCAGCGAGGCAACCGAGCTACGGGCTGCCCTAATTGCGGATGGTCAAGTGTCCCCCGACGAGATGGAACTGATCCGCACCGTGATGAAAAAGTACCTTGGCGATGGGCATTTAGAGTTTGAGTAGGAATCAACCATGACCCTGAGAATTACCCCTGGCAACAGCTATCCGCGTGGGGCGACAGTCGAACCAGCAGGCGTCAACTTCTGCATATACTCTCAACACGCAACCGGCATCGACTTACTGCTTTACGAGTCCCCCGAAGCGCCGTTTCCCGAGCATACAATTCACCTGACGCCTGACTATCATCGGTCATTCAACTATTGGCACGCTTTTGTCAAAGGCATCGGCGCAGGGCAAGTTTACGCCTACCGTGCCACCGGTCCCTATGCCCCAGAAAAAGGCTACCGTTTTGACCCCGGCAAGGTTTTGCTAGACCCCTACGGGCTAGCTGTGGTCGGGCAAGACCGCTACGATCGCCAAGCCGCTTGCTATCCAGGAGAAAATTCGCCCCAGGCCCTGCGGAATGTCGTGGTTGACTTAGCCGCCTACGACTGGGAAGGAGATACCCCCCTCGATATTCCCTATTCCCGCACGGTGATTTATGAAATGCATGTGGGAGGGTTTACCCACCACCCCAGCTCGGGAGTCGATCCTGAAAAACGCGGCACCTTTGCGGGCGTCATTGAAAAAATTCCCTATCTGAAATCTTTAGGCGTGACGGCCGTTGAACTGCTACCTGTACATCAGTTTGACGAGCGCGATGGTCCGTTGGGGCTCAGCAACTATTGGGGCTACAGCACTATCAGTTTCTTTGTGCCCCACCATGGCTACAGCTCTAACCGCTCACCCATGGGCCCAGTCAACGAATTTCGGGACATGGTCAAGGCGCTGCACAAGGCGAACATCGAAGTCATTTTAGATGTGGTGTTTAACCACACAGCCGAAGGCGATCATCGGGGCCCAACCCTCTCGTTTCGAGGGTTGGACAATCA
>CAZFWL010000482.1:0-3593 GCA_964522775.1 uncultured Halomicronema sp. | reverse complement strand
AATCCTGTACACCCGCCCGGCAATACTGCCAACCGCACGACACCGCTGCCATAGGGATCTTTGGCTTCCAGGCGTTTCAGTTCACGAATAGCACTTTGACTCAGGTGAATCATGGCAACAGAGCAACCTCTAAATGCATTTCATAGCTTATCGCTAAGGCTGGTCAAGATGAAACTACACTGGCGCTACCTGGAATCCTTCTAGCGCTTGCAGCAGATCACGATGCATAACAGGAGACGTTGCGATCACCAGCCCTGGCCAAGCATAGTCCCCACAGGCATCGAGCCGAGGCAACGATTGGCCCTGATGATCAGTCACAATACAACCCGCCTCCTGTGCCAAAAAGGCAAGCGCCGCGCCATCAATAAACTTCCCAGCAGCGAGAATGACGCCCCCGAGTTCTCCTTTGAGGACACCATTTACATTGGGTATCTGCTGCTCGGTAGAGTAATCTTCAGACACACTGATGACGCTGTAGCGACCGCTCAATTTGGATTTGAGCGGTGTCATGCGGGTACCTAAAAGTATAGTTTGGTGGGGCGACAGACTTAGGGGTGCACAGTCTTCTAAGTCTTGAGCAAGTTGTCCAACGCGAGATCCCTGGCCTCGTAAGGCGTAGAAATATTGGCCTTCCGATGGGCTCAGAGCAATTACAGCCTCAAAGCCATCGGCATTCAGCACTGTCAAAATAATTTGATAGTTCGGGAACCCATCCATGTAAAATCGGGTGCCGTCGATGGGATCAAGGGTAATCAGATAATCACCCGCTTGCCCCAAATCAATCGAGCGAAAGTACTTAGTGTTATACGACTGCTCAAACTCTTCACCATAGAAGCGAACCTCGGGAAAACTGCCGAGGAGAGCGACTTCGACAAAGGTCTGCACCGATAAGTCCGCGTCAGTGAGCGCCGTAGAAAATGGATTAGGGCCGGCTTTAGCGGGTTGAGCAACAATTTTCTTTTGAATATGACGTGCGTAGCCCGCAGCTAACCGCAAGGAGGGCAACAGGGTCTTCAAGATTTGCTTGGGGACAGGAGCAGAGGACATGGCACCAAAGATGAACAGCGCCTTCATTATCACGATTAATGGCCTTAGAAGATGCGTAGAAGGGATTGCAATATGACGCAAAGAACAGTGTGACTCGCTTTATCTCTTGAGCAAGGACTGTAAAGACGTGTTTTACGGATGACTCGTAGCCATCTAAATAACCCAACATCGCGGTAGCAACTTCTCCAACCCCCTCTTAACGAAGCTAGGTGAGTGCCAAGAGTTGCCCTAATAGCAGTCGATTCAGAAGCAAGACGGCGAATCAGCTTATGCCTCTGAGCTGAAGGTCGCCTATGTGCGGTGACATATTGATGTAGAGTTGTATACAAACAAGTCATTTTGTATCCCTCGACACGTTTTAGGGATAGCGAATGATTCAGAGCCCCCTTCAATGATTATCGCTATGCCCCTTGCGACCCAATATCCCGGTTGTGTGCTGCAGCCTCAGTTAGAGAGCGATCGCCCACATCGTTACCCGCACTGCGCTCTAACCCCTCGGCGCGGTGATTGGGTGACGCTTATCCAATCTTTTCGCAGTCCCACCGTTCGCAAAGCTCAACTGCTGTTTCCTGAGTCAGTGGCAACTTGGATAGCCAAAATTCCGAGTTATGGCGAAATTGTGCTGGATCGCAGCCAGTTTTATTGTTAAGGACTTTCACAACGTGGTCAGCCCTGTCATCTCCCTCGGTATACAGTGATTCTGGTTACTGAACTCACTGATACGCGAGTCATGGCAGCACGGCAAAAGGTTGAGAGGGCAGCAGGACGACGCCTGATCGTTATTGGACTAATCGTTTTAGCTTTGTGGCTGGGTGGTGTTTCCGGGGCGATCGCTTTTCCCCAGACGTGCTTTATTGAGCAAGCCCGTCGTTTACCGAAAGGAGCCTCTGTTACCGTTACTGGAATCGTTACAGTGCCGAGCGGGGCATTTGGTTCCGCTAACCTCGATGCTGGCTTTGCGATTCAAGATGTGACAGGTGGTATTTACGTGACGACGCAGGAGTCTTCATCATTGCGGTTAGGCGACACGGTGAAAGTGACGGGGCGCCTTATGAATGATGGTCACGGTCAGCAAATGCTGAATTTAACTGATTGGTATCCCAGTCAACGGCCACTATTGCCAATTTCGCCCCGGGAAACCTCGACAGCGCAAGCAGGCCTGGTGTTGGATGGACAGATGGTGACGGTGCGGGGGCAGATTAGCCAGCCGCTCCAAGACGACGCGCCCTACGGTGATCGCCTCTGGATTCAGGATGAAACCGGCGAAATTCAAATTTACATGGCGAAGTCAACCGACATTACCCCAGCAGAATTGGCGTATTTAAGCGTGGGGCAAATGATCGAGGTGACGGGCTTCAGTAGCCAGTTTGATGAGAGTGATGAAGTGATGCCGCGATCGCGAGCCGACCTGATAGCCCGGTAGTCCTCCGCGCGCTAAACGCTGTTGTGACAGCTCCAGTTCCAACCAAAAACATTGGGAAAGCGATTTGCTAGTGCAGCGTCAACTCTAAGAATTAGGGTAAGGAGCTTCTGAAAATTTTGATTTACAAAGCTTTCATAAAAGAGCCATCCTAAAGTTCAGTCTTGACAGACCACTAGACACAACAGACAAGTGAGGGACGGTTCCCTAGAACGGTCTCTCACTTTATCGATGAAACCACCAGAGAATCATCCCCTGACAGGTGCCTAACTCGCTGCCAAAGCCGACATAACATCAGCGTGAATAGTGCCATTGCTGACGACCACACCTCGGTTATCGTTCATCTTAGCCGCCGAGTAAAAATCGAGAGGTTTGCCATGCATATCCGTTACTTTGCCGCCCGCTTCTTCGACCACGATCGCTCCTGCGGCATGATCCCAAATCTTTTCGCGATAGTCAGGATATTTGGGCGATGGCAGGCGCAGATATAAAGCAGCCTCTCCAGCAGCAACGGCTCCATATTTGGCCTGGCTATCCATACGCACCGAGTCTTGGTTAATGCCCACTGCTTTGGCCACCGCTTCTTGCTCCGACTGATTGCCATGGCTAGCTTCCACGCTTTCGACAAACCGTAGTCGCTCAGCATCACCGGGCTGAACAACTTTGACTTGCTTGGCTTCTCCCCCGGCGATGGACTGCATGTAAGTACCCTGGCCACGCACGGCAGTAAACAGGAGACCAGTAGAGCCGAAACCTAAGTCCAGGGCTGGACAGCCGAGAATCCCCACTTTGAGGTCCCCATCTTCGATCAGCGCGAGGGCGATCGCATACTGGTCACCGCGCAAAAATCCCTTGGTACCATCAATGGGATCGAGTGTCCAAAACCGTTTAGTGGCAGCACCATTCCCGTGGTCAATCCACTTGGTTACGTCTTCAGGCGCGACAGTCCCAATCACTCCCTCAACGAATTGGGTGACTTGCTGTAGGCGATCGCTCATCTCTGGCAACCTGAGCTCAGCGGCATCTTCTTCCCCGACCACCGGATCACTGGGGAACACTTCACTCAGCGCCTTGCAAATGATGGCTTGAGAACCATAGTCAGCAACCGTAACAGGACTCTTGTCCT
>CAZFWL010000481.1:3374-3598 GCA_964522775.1 uncultured Halomicronema sp. | reverse complement strand
CTTCCTGAATACCAAAGTTACGGGCGATCGCCGGGCCTTTGTGATCTTGTTCAAACAGCCGCACATGGGGGAATTCCGCCGCACTTGCTTGCAGCCAACTCACCGTGCCATCGGTGGAACCGTCATCCACAATCACGATTTCGTAGTCAGCCACCGGACTATCGGCAGGCAGATTTTGCTGCTCCATCGCCCGCAGACACTTTTCTAAAATGGGTTTGCGATTG
>CAZFWL010000481.1:0-3364 GCA_964522775.1 uncultured Halomicronema sp. | reverse complement strand
AACAACGCTGATGAACACAGCACACCTCAAAGCGCCTAACCAATCCTACTGTAGCGATACCGTCCGCCCCTAGTTGAGAAAACCGGACAGTTTCACCAGTCGGGTGAGGCTCAAGGTGTGCTGTGGCGCAGTGACTTAAACCTCGCTCGGCAACGTCGGCATTTCTTCGCCCTGATATTCTCGGGTGGGCGCGTCAAAACCGCAGGAGGTACCGTCGGTGTAGACCACTTCATCTTCCCAAGGCAGGCGATAGTCCCCTGCGACCATGTCTTTCATGTAGGTGTAGGGACAATCTTGGGCACCGCCTTTCACCGCGACGTAGCCGCGATGGCCGAACTGGTAGATGTTGTTCTCCACACTCCAGTATTGACGGGCTTCGCGCACCAAGTCGGGGCGCACTTCCGCCGTAATGATTTCGTCGGGGCGATGGCTGCCCATCACCAGCGGTTCACCGTCAAAGTTGACGATCATGCCTTCACCCATGGAATCAAAAGTGCCATCAGTGCCGCACATACAAACCGAGGCCGTGACCATCAGATTGCTGAAGGCATTCGCCTGATTGGTCACTTGCCAAGAATGTCGAATCGGAGCGGTATAGCCCGCCGTACGGATCATGATCTCCGCCCCTTTGTAAGCACATTCCCGCGCCATTTCAGGGAACATGCCATCATGACAAATGATCAGCGCTAGCGTGCTGCCATTAGGACCTTCGCAGACGGGAATGCCGATGTTACCGGGCTCCCAAGGCTCCACGGGCACCCAAGGATGCAGTTTGCGGTAGTAGAGCTTCAGCTCTCCTTTATCGTCAATGATGAGGCCGCTGTTGTAGGGGTTGCCCTTGGGGTTGAATTCCATGATGGAAAAGCAGCCCCAGATCGCGTTATCGATACAGGCCTGACGAAAGGCGGCGACTTCTGGCCCATCCAACCGACACATGATGTCGGGGTTAGTATCCATAGACAGGCCGTGCAGTGAATATTCAGGGAAGACAACCAAATCCATAGTGGGCATATTGCGCCGGGCTTTGCCAACCATTTCCACAATGCGCTGGGTTTGGGTAGCGAGGTCGTCGGGGGTCACGACATTCGGCAATTGCGCCTGCACCATACCCAATACAACGCCGTTTGGGGTCTTGTTTAATCCACCCAATCCGCTCATGGCCACCTCTTCAGCAAATGTTTAGGAACACTGCTACTGTGCCACTGGGAAGGACTCCATTTTGTGGCGATCGCTGCAACCCTTGGGCAAAATTCTGTCCCACGATCTACCCAACCAGTGGATGCCTTCAAAAGGTGTACTTGAAAAAATCAATATCCTTTTCAAAGCGCTGAGCAATCAGATTACGCGTGTGGTCGCTATACAGATCGCGATAGGAAGTCGATTGCGATCGCGGATTTTTGTTGGCTTCGTTGTAGGCCAGTTGAATACGTCCATTGGTGCGATCGCGAATTTCGGCGATCGCCGGTTCAAATTCTTCCACCTTGTAAACGTAGTCCATCAAAACTGTGCCCGATTCATCCGTAAGCCAGTCCAACTGATTTTGGTGCTGGGTGGGATGAATACAGGTGTCGCTGGCGTAGAGATGCTGCTCACAAAAGGCTTCGAACGAGATAGCCTCTTTAGACGTGACGCCCTCATAACGGGAGTACAGCGAAATCGCCCGCGCCCAAGGATTGCGGACCGAGGAAAATTTGAAACAGCGATCGAAAATTTCCCGACTTCGGGCTCGCAAGTCTGCATCGGATGCCTGCGCTTGTGTCGGAAACGTCCGGTTTTGTCCCAGTGCATTGATGAGCAAAAAGACGTACAGCGCTTCTCGCACTTGCAAAATATTCAGGTGAGGGTCGTTGATGAGCGCTTTGCCCTTCGAACTCAGCTGCTGACGAACGCTCGTTGTACCCGTTTTAGGTACAGCAATAAAGATCGTCTCCGAATCAAAATTTACCGCTTCGTTCACCTGATCCAGAGACTCATTGGTGGGTCCCATCATCGGCTGCGGGTCGGGCAGTAGTTTCTTCGCAACCTGACGCAGGGCATTTTTCATGGGCACAACTTATGAATGAGTAAGAGAGCAGCTGCGACTTATGACCAGCCCAAGCCTACATGATCGCAGCTAAATTTGCTCCCAATCGTAACTCGTAAGATGCGTTGAAGCAGTCTCTCTAACTAGCGATTTGCGCCTATAGCAAACATCCAAGCAACTGTGCCGATGCAAGTTCATCAGCAGTCAAACCGTCTTAGCCATGCCGGCGAATAGCGTCAATTTGCATAGCAATGTAATCACGCTCGCGATAGTCGTTGGTATATCGGAGCTGATGACGCAGTTCACTGATTTTTTGCTGCTTTTGCCGTTTCTGTTCGCGACCGTTATATTTCATCTAGGAACTCGCTGTGGCCTGTGCCCTAACTACATCACTACTTGTATTGCCTCAATCACGCGATCGCCAAACGGCTCAATCAGCGCTCAAAACACCAAGCAGCTATTTAAAGGCTGCCGCCAAAACTGTATCATTTGCTACTGTTTTAACAAATCTCAACAAAGGTTTTGTCCCTATACTTGCTACCAAAGATCTCCACGATGCAAGGATGTTTTTTAGCGTACGGCGACCCCCTGGAGTTTGCCTGACGTCATGGTTGCTTTCCACCTGAAACTCTGGCGATTGAAGCGATATATCCCCGCGCTGAGCGGCGCGAGTACAGCTAACCCAAAGACGCCTGATAGGCGCGCCACCCACCGAATTGGGTAATTTCTGTTTTGCCTTCCACTGTGAGCGGTTCACCAATCACGCCTAATACAGTTTCCCCCGTGGCTAGCTTGACTTTGCCGATCGCTAAGCCAGGCGGCTCTTGTCCCAACACAATGCCCAACCCCGCTAAGGGAACATTCCAGACTTCCACCGCGATCGCCGCTCCGCCCTCAGCGACTCGCACCATAGCTGGATATTGATCATCAATCGTCCATAACCGGTATGTTGGCTCAGTCTGAGTTTCGCAATCAAAGGTGGCCCCGACATTCAATAAATTCGGATTCAGGGCAAGGTCACGCATCAAGGTGCCATTTACCGCGAGTTTCAGCGTTTCCGTCATGGGCTTAGCAAGCAAGGAGTAACCGTAGGTCAGCGCTCGGTAATTCTAAACATTATTCTCAGCCCTGGCTCAGATAGTCAGTGAACAATCTAAATAGGCTTAAAAATAAAGACAGGACAAGCGAGGACAAGCGAATGGCGGTTGATTATGATCTCGTGGTTATCGGTGGTGGATCAGCGGGCTTAGTCGCTGCCAGCGCTGGAGCACAGCTCAATGCCAAAGTAGCGCTCATTGAAAAAGAGCCTCGCCTAGGCGGTGACTGTCTCCATTATGGTTG
>CAZFWL010000480.1:0-3602 GCA_964522775.1 uncultured Halomicronema sp. | reverse complement strand
AAGATTTACCGTGATTTGCGCGAGAAATATCCCTCTTTTCGGGAGCGGTCTGAAAATCCTGATCTGGCGATCGAAATTTCCCTGCAGCCTTGGAAAGCGTTTCGTCCCGATGGCGTCATCATGTTTTCCGACATTTTGACCCCGCTTACAGGTATGGGGATTCCCTTTGACATTGTGGAAAGCAAAGGCCCCATTATTGATCCGCCCATTCGCTCTCAGGCCCAAATCGACGCTGTTCATGAGCTCGATCCGGATACGGCGACCCCTTACATCCGCACCATTCTGAACACGCTGCGCTCGGAAGTGGGTAATGAGGCTACTGTGCTCGGTTTTGTGGGCTCACCCTGGACTTTAGCGGCCTACGCAGTTGAGGGCCGCACCTCCAAGAATTACGCCAACATCAAGGGCATGGCCTTTTCCGAACCCGCCATGCTCCACCAGTTGCTCAGCAAGTTGGCCGATAATATTGGCATCTATGCTTGCCACCAAATTGAATGCGGCGCTCAGGTCGTTCAGTTATTTGACTCTTGGGCGGGTCAACTCAGCCCCATGGACTACCGCACCTTTGCTTTGCCCTACCAACAACAGGTGGTACGTCGGGTGAAAGCGAAGTATCCCGACACCCCCCTCATTCTCTACATCAGCGGCAGCGCTGGCGTATTGGAGCTGATGGGCGAATCCGGTGTGGATATCGTCAGCGTGGACTGGACGTTGGATATGGCGGAAGCCCGCCGCCGCCTTGGCCCCGGAATGGCGGTGCAGGGCAATGTTGATCCCGCTGCGCTATTTGGCTCTAAGGACTTCATCCGCGATCGCATTCTCGATACCGTGAAAAAAGCCGGACCGAAAGGACACATCCTCAACTTAGGCCACGGGATTCTCCCCGGTACTCCGGAAGATAATGCTGCGTTCTTCTTTGAGACGGGCAAAAACTTGAATCAACTGCTGGCCGTGCCGGCATAAGCTGATTTCTTCAACTGGGTGATACGCTGGGATCACCTCAAAATCGTGTAATTGCGATAACGGACGCTGGGTTCCCGAGGCTGGGGGCGCAGCGTTCGTTGTTGATTGGGGCCTAAGTGTTATTCCCTGGCAGTACGGTGTCTGAACTGAATCAACCTTCTGAGAGTAAGCGGATTTTCATTACGGGGGCGAGTGGCTGCATTGGCCACTATCTGGTCGAGACCCTGCTGAACGATACTCCCCACGAACTCTTTTTATTAGTCCGCAATCCGGCCAAACTCCTCTTCAACTGGCAGGATGAGCCGCGCATCCACATGATTCAGGATGATATTCGTAATGTCGATGCCCACGCCGACCTGCTGAAAACCATCGACACGGCCATTTTGGCGGCGACGTCCTGGGGCGGTGCCCCGGAAATTTACGACATCAACGTCACGGGTAATCACCGATTGATGGAGCTGTTGGACGGCGATCGCTGCCAACAGGTGCTCTACTTTTCCACTGCCAGCATTCTCGATAGCCATAATTTACCCCTCAAGGAAGCGGGAGAAATTGGCACTGACTACATTCGCAGCAAATATCAGTGCTATTTGAAACTGCCAGATTTGGCGATTTATCCCAAAGTGACCACTGTTTTTCCGACCCTGGTATTTGGCGGCGACAAAGACAAACCCTACTCCCACATTTCTGCGGGCATTACCGAAGTCACCAAATGGATGGGAGTCATTCGCTTTCTCAAGGCCGATGGGAGCTTTCACTTTGCCCATGGCAAAGACATCGCCCTCGTCGTTACTCACCTGGTTGATCATCCCCCCGGTCCCCAAGACAGCCGTCAGGTCATTATCGGCAACCCAGCGCTGACCATTGACCGCACCATTGAAGAAATCTGCGATTACCTGGACAAGCGGATCTATTTCCGCATTCCCCTATCCATGTGGTTAGCAGATCGCATCATCGACTGGTTCAACATTCGGATGGCCGACTGGGACCGGTTTTGTCTGCAATATCGACATTTTGTTTACAATCAGCCCGTCCACCCGGAAAAGCTAGGCTTACAGCCCTATTGCCCCACCATTGCCGACTTGATGCGGGTCAGCGGCGTACTGCCGGGTTGAGTAATACGAGCGTTCTGATTAGAATCAGAGGCAATTGCGATCGCGCTAGCACTCAGCTTGATTCAGAGTCGTTAGAGGTAGCTGTCTGAGTGGCTCAACCTCAACTCAGGTTAGTGCCTACTCAGGATTCCCCCCCCTTCGCCCACTCTGTTTATGGCCATCATTTCTTCCAAGTCGTCGCCAGAACCAAAGCCACCGAAAAAGGGCGAGTCCCTGTTTGAGGTAGTCGCGCCGAAGCCGTCTGCCCCAGAGTCATTGGTACGGGAGCCGAAAACCACCACTGAAAATGCGACGCCCCCAGCTGCTCCTGTAGAAGACGGGTTGCGACCGCAAAAACTCGCGGACTACATCGGGCAAAAATCCCTGAAAGAAGTGCTGGATATTGCCATCCGCGCGGCTCAGTCTCGCAAGGAACCGCTCGACCACTTGCTGCTGTACGGCCCGCCCGGTTTGGGAAAAACCACCATGGCGCTGATTTTGGCCCAAGAGATGCAGGTGGACTGCAAAATCACCACTGCTCCTGCCCTGGAACGCCCCCGCGACATTGCCGGACTGCTGGTGAACCTGAAACCCGGCGACATTCTCTTTATCGACGAAATTCACCGTCTGCCCCGCGTCACCGAAGAGATTCTGTATCCGGCGATGGAAGACTCGCGGTTGGATATCACCATCGGTAAGGGACAAAGTGCCCGTACCCGCAGTATTCCGCTGCATCCGTTTACCCTCGTCGGGGCTACCACCAGGGTCGGAGCCTTAACGTCGCCGCTGAGGGACCGCTTTGGCCTGATTCAGCGCCTGCGATTTTATGAAGTGGATGAGCTGACGAAAATTGTGCAGCGGACGGCTCAGGTGCTCAGCACTCCCATTCAGGCTGACGGGGCCGAAGAAATTGCGCGGCGATCGCGGGGCACTCCCCGCATTGCTAACCGCTTGCTGAAGCGCGTGCGGGACTATGTGGAAGTTAAGCAGTCGGGGGAGATTGATGAAGCGATCGCAGCGGAAGCCCTTGAGCTCTTCAACGTTGACCCTTGCGGCCTGGACTGGACTGATCGCCGTCTGCTCTCAGTCATGATCGAAAACTTTAACGGGGGGCCAGTCGGGCTCGACACCATGGCGGCCGCCACGGGAGAAGATGCCCAAACCATTGAAGAAGTCTACGAACCCTATCTGATGCAGTTGGGCTATTTGCAGCGCACCCCCCGGGGACGAGTGGTCACACGGGCAGCCTGTCGGCATTTAGGGTACGAAGACACAGTCGTTCCCGATTTCCACGGTGAACAGCAGCTCTCCATTATGTAGGGCCAAACTTCGACAGCAAAACACCACATGTAGCGTCAATAGCTTTAGGTCATTGCTCATAACTTTACAGAGAAAAAGCTAGACATTTGCGCGAAGTTCAGTACAATACAGCGTCATGGCGTCCAGTCAGCGAGTCTACGGTAAATTCTGGTCGTCAGCCTGTTTTAGGACTTTGCCCATGACCTCAGTTGTTACTCGTCCCACTAGCGGTAACTACGACAGACT
>CAZFWL010000479.1:0-3605 GCA_964522775.1 uncultured Halomicronema sp. | reverse complement strand
GGATCATCAACGAGCCGACGGCTGCATCTCTGGCCTACGGTCTCGATAAGAAGAGCAACGAAACCATTCTCGTCTTTGACTTGGGCGGCGGTACCTTCGACGTTTCCATTCTGGAAGTCGGCGACGGTGTCTTCGAAGTGCTGTCCACCTCGGGCGACACTCACTTGGGTGGTGACGACTTCGACAAGAAGATCGTGGACTACTTAGCTGAAGACTTCCAGCGCAATGAAGGCATTGACCTGCGGAAAGATAAGCAGGCACTGCAGCGTCTGACCGAAGCTGCCGAGAAAGCCAAGATTGAGCTTTCCAGCGCGGGCCAGGCCGAAATCAACCTGCCTTTCATCACCGCAACTCAAGATGGTCCCAAGCACTTGGAAACCACGTTGACTCGGGCCAAGTTTGAGGAACTCGTCTCTGACCTGATCGATCGCTGCCGCATCCCCGTTGAGCAATCCCTCAAGGATGCCAAGCTAAATCGGGAAAATATTGATGAAGTAGTGCTCGTGGGTGGCTCCACACGAATTCCTGCGGTTCAGGAAGTCGTGAAGAAGATCTTGGGCAAAGCTCCTAACCAGACCGTAAACCCCGATGAAGTCGTTGCCATTGGTGCTGCTATTCAGGGCGGTGTGCTGGCTGGTGAAGTTAAGGACATTCTGCTACTCGACGTGACTCCCCTCTCCTTGGGTGTGGAGACTTTGGGCGGCGTTATGACCAAGCTCATCCCTCGGAATACCACCGTACCCACCAAGAAGTCGGAAACTTTCTCGACTGCGGTAGACGGTCAGACCAATGTGGAAATTCACGTGCTCCAAGGTGAGCGCGAAATGTCCAATGACAATAAGAGCTTGGGTACCTTCCGCTTGGATGGCATCCCCCCGGCTCCCCGCGGTGTGCCTCAAATTGAGGTGATCTTTGACATCGACGCCAACGGAATCTTGAGCGTGACCGCCAAAGATAAAGGCACGGGCAAAGAGCAGACCATTAGCATCACTGGCGCATCCACGTTGGATGACAACGAAGTCGATCGCATGGTGAAGGATGCCGAAGCTAACGCGTCGGCAGACAAAGAGCGCCGTGAAAGGGTTGAACTTAAGAACCAGGCCGACACGCTAGCTTACCAAGCTAAAAAGCAGGTCGAAGAGCTGGGCGATAAGGTCCCTGAGGATGAGAAGACCAAGATCGATGGTCAGATCAAAGAGTTGGAAGAAGCTGTCGCTTCGGAAGACTACGACAAGATGAAGTCTCTGACCACCGAAATCCAGCAGGCGTTATATAGCATCAGTGCTAACTTGTATCAGCAAGCTGGTGGCCCTGAAGCAGCTGCGGGTGGCGAAGCTCCTAGTGGCGACGCTGGAGATGCGGGCGCGACTGGTGGCGAAGATGTCATCGACGCTGAATTTACTGAGCCTGAGAACAAGTAAAGTCTCATGGGTCGGCAGGTCCAACCGGAAGCCTGCCGACCTTACTCTCAGTACAAAAGCTTGCTCCGGCTAGCAAGGAAAGACGGATGGCGATCGCCATCCGCTTTTTTGTGGCAATTTTTGGGAGGCCTGTCTGAAGGGCCGTCGCGTAACCCTGCTCCGTCAGATGGGAAACCGATAAATAATGCCGCCATTTTCGGTGGCTTCGTATAAACCGTTCAACTGCACGGCTTTTTCATCCAGGTAGGTTTTGGCCTCTTCTAAGGAAAGATCCGTTTTAGTCGCAAAAATAATGGGATTGACCACCCCGTTGTTCGCTTGCAGCTCAGTCAGAAAGTGCAGCTCGATTTCGCGATCGCTCTTGTCTTCGCTGGCCTGGTGCTGTTGCCGCAAACTATGAATTAAGAGACCGCTGATGGCGAGCGGCGGCAAGCCAAACAATACCAGCGCAGCCCCTGCCCCTTGTTTATCCTCTGCAGAGACCTCAGGGTTCAGGAGTTCCACCACGCAATAAATGCTGAGCGGTAGCCCCCACAACAGCAATAAGCCAACCACCATCTTTTTCAGCAGCCTCATCCGACTCCTCTCTGAATCCTCAACTTCTCTTGATAAGGTATGCCCAAAGTGGCCAGAAAACTGTCGAAATTTACAGGAATTTGACGACGACCTCAGTTCAAGCCCCGTCTACGCCGAAGACGGGAGGACTTATACGACAGAGCAAAGTCTTGTCTAGCTCCCCTGACTCAAAACCATCGAGCATACATAAGCCTTGATGGCCTGGCAGCTCAAGCTTTCCCCTGCCCCTTTAATCCTTCTACTGCAAGGTTAAGGATAGCTAGCTCGTAAGCTCCTTACGCTTCAGGCATTAAGGGGCAGCGAACTTGCTGCGACAGTATGAGTTGAGCTGGGGTCGGACGTTGAAGGGCTTTCTTGATTGCAAGGCGAATGAGCGGCGGTCAGAGAAATTGCTCATAATGCGATCGCGGCGCCATCGCTGCGGGGGTCACACCCGCCCTCGTACGTTCCGTCCGCATTGCAGCGAATAACGTGGGCATGACCCATTTTCTCCGTCCAGTCGGAAGCGGTTTTGACCGGTTGGCCGCGATCACGCAGCGTTTGCTGCACTCCCGACGAAATGCGCCCTTCCAATGTGAGTCCGGTTTCGGCTTCGCCCCAGGTACGACCCCAAAGCCAGCGAGGCTGATCAATCGCTGCTTGAGGCGCAAAACCGTAGTCAAGCAGTCGCGTCAGCAGAGCGAGCTGCGTTTGGGGTTGCCCTTCGCCGCCCATCGTTCCCAATACCAGGTAAGGCGAGCCGTCAGGATGCCTCACCATCCCCGGCATTAGCGTATGGAAGGTACGCTTGTGGGGCGCCAATACGTTGATGTGGCTAGGATTGAGGGAGAAAAAGGAACCGCGATTTTGCAAAACAAACCCCGTTTCTGGCACGACGACAGCAGCTCCAAAATCGAAATACAGGCTTTGAATAATCGACACTGCGTTCCCTTCGGCATCCACGACAGCGGTGTAGACGGTGTCACCGCCCACAGATGAAGCGGGCTTGGGGTTGGTGCGATCGATCCGGATTCGGGAGCGACGATGATCGCTGTACGCTTTGCTAATTAGTTCATTGAGAGGAATATTGGCAAAGTCTGGATCAGTGAGCCAGCGATCGCGATCGACAAAAGCCAGTTTCGTCGCTTCCACCATCAAGTGATAGTAATCCGCTGTGCCGTGACCAATCCGCGCCAAGTCAAAGGGCTCAATCAAGTTGAGCATTTGTAGCACCGCAAACCCTTGGGAATTGGGCGGCATTTGTGCCACCCGGTAACCGCGATAGGTTGTCTCTATGGGCTCCACCCAGTCAGAACAGTGCTGGGCTAGGTCGGCACCGCTCAACAAGCCTCCTCTTGACGCGAGAAAGTTAGTAATCTGGGCCGCGATCGCTCCTTGGTAAAAACTTGCCGCCCCTTCCCGTGCCAAGGTACTGAGCGTTCCCGCCAGTTCGAGATTAGTCAGCGTCTCTCCCGCTATCGGCACTTCGCCATTGGGGAGGAACGGGCAAGGTATCGCGGTATCGGCTTGCAGGTAGGAGCGATCGAGGCGCGTCCAATGGACTTGTGAGCCCGTGACGGGATACCCCTTTTGGGCGAGGGCGATCGCCGGTTGCAGCAAATCTGCCCA
>CAZFWL010000478.1:1059-3610 GCA_964522775.1 uncultured Halomicronema sp. | reverse complement strand
CCCAAGATATGGATCGGACGTTTTATCTAACGCCTCAAGAAGCGATGGAATACGGCATTATTGACCGGGTTTTGGGCGATTCCTAACCCGTTTGCAGCTTTGATTAACGATTTTTTGAACGCGCGTCAACTGTTTTAGGAGAATTTGAACATGCCTATTGGTGTCCCCAGCGTGGCTTACCGTATGCCCGGAAGTCCCTACGAACAGTGGATCAATATTTATGAGCGGCTGTTTCGGGAGCGCATTATCTTTTTGTCAGAAGAGGTGAATGACAATATCGCTAATGCAATCGTGGCTTATTTGCTTTACCTCGACTCTGATGACAACAGCAAGCCGATTTACCTATACATCAACTCCCCCGGTGGTTCGGTAACGGCTGGCATGGCGATTTATGACACCATGCAGCACATCAAGTCAGAAGTGATCACCATTTGTGTGGGGCTCGCGGCTTCCATGGGCGCTTTCCTGCTGGCGGCAGGGTCCCCTGGTAAGCGCATGGCCTTGCCTCACGCTCGGATTATGATTCACCAGCCATTGGGCGGAGCGCGCGGTCAAGCTACCGATATCGAAATTGAAGCGAAAGAAGTCGTGCGAATTAAGCACACGCTGAATGAGATGCTTGCCAAGCATACCGGCAAAACTCTAGAAGAGATTGAGCGGGATACTGACCGCGACAACTTCATGTCAGCTCAAGAAGCTATGGAGTATGGCTTGATTGACCGGGTGATTGAAGAACGGACTCAGGAAGCAATCGCTGCTGCTGCCGTCTAAAGTTAAGCGCCATATTGTCATGTCATTAGTGACTTAAACAGGAAGGGCTGAAGCGATCGCTTCAGCCCTTCCTGTTTGTTGCGGGTTATCATCTTTGATTCCCATGGGTGATGCGACAAATAATGATGACACCTCCAGGAAAAATTCCTATCGCTAGTTTTTTCCGAAAGCACGGCTCAAGCAGACTGCAGATATCCATAACCCAGCAAATGTGCGCATCCCCATCTTTGCGAAGAGAACGGGCTCTCCGTGGCATTGCTTCAGGAAGAATCCGATACACTAAGGCTAAAGATTCGACCATCTTCATCGACAGCAGATTCATAATGACAGTCTCCACTTCAGTGATTATCAGCGCGGCTTCTTCTCCGGCTGTAGCTCCCGCTAAGACTCGTCAGGTTGTTCGCGAGCCATATCCCAACTACAAAATCATCGTGCTGAATGATGACTTCAATACCTTTCAACACGTGGTTGAGTGTTTGACTAAATATATCCCGGGCATGAATAGTGACCAAGCTTGGGACTTGGCCAACAAAATTCATAACGAAGGTCAAGCGATTGTTTGGGTTGGGCCGTTAGAGCAGGCTGAGCTTTACCACAGTCAGCTTAGCCGGGCAGGACTGACAATGGCCCCATTAGAGCAAGCTTAGGCAATGGCAACCTCAGTGCGTCTAGCGACTATTCGATGACCTTAATGTGGGAGCGACTGTGCCCAAGCCAACGCCAGGAAGACTTGTCTGGAATCACTCGACTCATGTGCCGGGCTTGATTCCGGTGTTGGAAAAGCTTTTGGAATTAGCCGACGAGATTCAGACGATTACGCCAGGGCGGCTGTCCACGGTACGGAGCAATGCACCGAAGCTCCGCCTCAAAATTTCGGTGCCCATTCGCGGTGGCTATAAGCTAATCGCCCGTAAGGGGAGATCGGCCCAAGAAGTCTTTATCATCACTGATCTGGCGCAGCCATCACTAAATGAAGCGATCGCTCAGGCGATCTCTGCTCGCTCATGACGCAACCGCAGCCGCAATCATTCATCACCGAAGGTAAAGTTCAGTTTCAAGTTGGCCAAGCCTTTTACCGAACTGAAAGCCGTCTTGGTCGCGATCTAGCCATTTTGGCTGCTGCCGTTGACCAAAAAACTAGAGGAACACTGCGGGTCCTTGATGCCATGTCAGGCTGTGGGGTGAGATCGCTCCGCTATGCGCTAGAGGCGGCAGCGGACTTCGTCTGGGCGAACGAAGGCAATCCTGAGTTGGGCAGTCTGGTGCATCACAATTTGGCGCACAGTCTTCCCGGCGATCACTTTCAGATTACTCACCAAGATGCCAACGAAGTGTTCTTTGACTGCTACCAGCGGCGCGATTTTTATGACCTGGTGGATATTGATAGCTTTGGGGGCGGTGCACCGTATCTTTCGACCGGGCTCTGGGCCACTAAAATTGGAGGCCTGCTCTATATCACCAGCACGGATACGCGCACCACGGGCGGCCACAATCCCGAACATAGTGTCCAGCTTTACGGTGCGTACGCTCGCGCACATCCTGCCAGCCACGAGCAAGGAGCCCGACTGCTGATTGGCAGTGCCATGCAACAAGCAGCTGCAAGAGGGGTAGCTGTTCGTCCGATATTTGCCTATTTCAATGGTCAAGTGCATCGGGTGATGTTGCGCCTGACGGCAGCAAAGCAATGGTCAGCCCAGCAGCACGGATTTTTGGGCTACTGCCATTATTGCGGGCACTACCAAACCTTGGGATGGCGGCAGTTGGGGCGAGCGATTTGTGA
>CAZFWL010000478.1:0-1038 GCA_964522775.1 uncultured Halomicronema sp. | reverse complement strand
GCCCCTAACCATCAGCGGGCCAATGTGGCTGGGAGATTTGCATGATGTCGCTTATTTAGCCCAGATGCAGGGCTTGGCTCGGCACTGGCATTGGCAAGCCGCCATTAAGTTACTGATCTGGATGACCGAGGAGTCGGCCTTGCCGCCCTACTATTTCACCCTGCCGGAAATTGGGCGACGGGGGCGGATGGATATTCCCAACCGAGACCAGCTGATGGCAGCGTTGCGTGAACGCGGCCTTCAGGTGAGTCGCACCCACCTCGACGCTCACGCCACTAAAACGGACGCGGCGATTGCCGATTGTATTGATACGGCTCGGGTCTGTTAGACGTTTCCTTGCCCAGTTCAAGTCAACAAAACACACCCCAGAGACCTCGTTTTGCGAGTCTCAAGCTTCGTGTAGATTAGTAAGAACTGTTGGTTCCAACAGGTTTGGAATGGTATCCGGTCAGTCTCTAGAATGCTTGATTTCATCACATTAAAAGCTTTTTAGCCAATCTGAAATCTGGTTCCTCCCTCATGTATCGAGAGCGGCTCAATGCAGTTCTTCTATTCTTTATATTTTTTGCCCGTGAGTTTACGGAAAGTTAACCCAATCGAACTTTGACACGGTTAATCTGGATTCATATTCAAAACTCATATGATTACTTACCCCCCACCCGTCAGGGATGGGGGGTAACTTATTGCCGGTCAAATGGCCATTGGCTGATGCCCTCCCTCAGAGTTCGCCAGTCTGATTGCAGTAATTTCTGACTGCCTCGCCTCAATCAGAGTATTGACTAGGGCAAGGGTATTTATCTGTGCTCCATCTGCGTTCTTTTTGGTTGCCTAGAGCCCTTCATTGATAACTCATATCAGTCGAAGCCAGCCCAGAGCATATTCAAGACTGCAAACCCTAGTTCCGGTGAGCTGATGATGGCGAAATGCACCGCCACTGAGCAAGTTGGGAAATATAGATAGACGCGGGCAATCGTTGCGTGCCCAAGAATTTCACAACAGGGAGCCTACTATGATCTTTGATCGCATTATTGAAGACAG
>CAZFWL010000477.1:0-3615 GCA_964522775.1 uncultured Halomicronema sp. | reverse complement strand
TGAAATTTTGAGAGCGACTCTGAAATATCATCTAGCTTTTGCCGCACGCCATCGTGCTTTTCTTGCAGCGGCGTCAAAGTCTCCGACAAAATTTGAACTCGTCCTTCGATAGCTCCTACTTCGCTGTGTTTGCCACGCAGCTGCAGGTCTTGACTCTTTAAATCTTCACGCCCAACAGCAAGTTCAGCTGACTTCTCCTCGACCTCTTTTTTCAGGGCATCGAGGCGAGCCTGCATCTCTTTGATCTCAGTTTCACATTGCTGCAAATTGTCCGAGGTTTGTTGTCGCTGAGTGTCAATTTGCTTCAAAATCGGCTCTAAATCAACCACATTGACCGGTGCTTCTTCAGTCGCTAAGCCTTGTCGGCGGCGTAAGACGGCCTGATGTTGACTGAGGACTTCTTCGCGCTCTAGCAGATTTCGGCGTTGACCGACCAAGGTTTCGTTGAGCATTTGATAGCGATCTTGCTCTTCTGCCAGCTCTGTCTCCAACTGCAAGCGATCGAATTCGCTCACTTGCTCCATTCGTTGCTTCAGCTCATCAATTGCTTCTTGTTCAAGCTTGAGTTCTTCCTCTTGGTCATTGACAAACCGGGACACCTTATCGAGATCCTTTTCCAAATCGGTGACGACTGTTTGTAATTCGTCAATGGGTAAGGCATCCAAAGCGGCGACATCCACCTTATCGCTTAATCGCACCTTGTCAGATGTATTTAGCAGTTCATACACCTGTTGATATAAATTGCTCTGTGCTTGCAACTGTTGAGACAAGCTCTGTACATGGGCTTGCTTATTGGCCAGCGTTTGCTGCTGTACTTTGATATCAGTTTTGCGGCTGTTCAAAGCGGTTTCAGCATCGTGCCAGCCTTGCCAATGCCCAGACAAAGTTTCAACTTCTTGCTGAAGTTGGTTACGTCTTTCTTCCAGCTGCTGCTGCTGAGCTTCAAGGGATTGCTGGCGCTCAGACAAGAACCCCTGTTGTTGATTGACGAGATCGTAAGCTAGGTTGATTTGCTCACGGATGCCTTCAGTCGGCGTAACTGCATTCGTAAGTCGCTCTAAAGCTTCATGCAATTGCTGGCTTTGCGTCTCATCAAGACCAACATTCTGCGAGGCATCTTCTTGGCGTTCCTCGAAGCGCCTGATCTCACCATTTAGATGATCCCAGGCTCCCTGTAATTCTTGATGTTTGCGATCAAGCTCTTCTTTCAGCTGATCAAGTTCTTGTTGAGAGCCTTCAATTTCTTGCCGTTGAGCTTCAAGTTTTTCCAGGTCGGCTTCTGCTTCCTCGACCTGCTCTTGACGGGTCTCAAGCTCAAGCTCTCGGCGGTTCAATTCCTGACTTTGAAAGGTCAGTGATTGCTTCCACTGCTCGATTTCTTCTTCTTGGGATTTTGATTTTTTATTTTGGTTCGAAAAGTTTTGCAAGATGCCAACGAGCGGACGGCCAGCATCATAGTGACGAGTAATCTGGCGGCTGTTACTCAGCTCCACCATCACTAAGGCTCCAGCGTTATAGCCAGCATCATCAGGAGCCGCAATCGTCTCATCACCAGGCACGCCTGTCCAGGTATCGCCTCGCTGACAAGCTAGCAGCTTGAAATCTGCCTTACCACTGCCGATAAATCCAGTCTTTCTTTGAACCTCAGCCAGATAAAGCACGCTAGTTTTCCTCTTCCCGTTTCGTAATCACTGGATGCTTACAACCTTGAGATGTTTGCCTCAGATGAACCGTTATCTGCACTACCGAAATATGACTCTAGTAGCCCAGTAACGACTCTTGCAGCAGCCTAATCCTGCTTCTGACTCACGAGGGGACGTAACCCTAATCAGCATCTGTCCTTAAGCTAGCTTATGTTGCCCAGGATGGGGCTAGCTCGTACCACATGAATTTAGTTGACGATAATTGTATATGCCAATCACTGATTCGACTCTACCGTCTGCTGATATCTCTATTCTTGACCATTGATGAAGACTGTCCTCGGCGATCTTGAATCAGTTTCCAATGACCCTTAGTTCTATAATCATCGACTCGAATGGGGGGGATGATGCCGTGATGTAGCAGCTGGAATCTGATCTCTGGCTAAGCCTCTGGCTGGAAGGGAATATCCTCAGCGTGGCCCCAAAAGGCCTCTAAGTCGTAATAATCACGCTCGTCGGGCATGAAAATATGCACAATGACTTCGCCATAGTCTTGCAAGATCCAGTTGCTATCCCCCTGTCCTTCAGTCCGTAAGGGGTGGCGATCAAAGTCTGTAGCGGCCACATCACTGACGCTGCGCGCGATCGCTCTGACCTGAGCCGTAGAAAAGCCGGTGACCACGACGAAGTAATCTGCAATGTAAGACACCCCATCAACTTTTAAGATGCGAATGTCCGCCCCTTTACGTTCATCAGCCGCGGTGGCTAAAGCTATGGCAAAATCCCGGGTCTCAACATCGGTTACTGAGGTGGCAGAATCCGATGACGTTGATTGTTGAAACGGCGTAACTGTATTTTTGACGTCTGACATATGAAGGTGAGTGTCCTCAATTCAACAGGTGGTATCAGTGGTTGGGTTAATGGCAGCAGAGAGGCAGCTAAGCGATGCGAACTGGGCTACGCTGCAACTGACTCGGTTGATTGACGGCGCATTGTTAGTAGCCGGTTATGGGTCAGGATAGTGCGTGGATGAACCGGACGCCGATGCTCCAATAGATGTTGTAAGGAAAAAACACAGGTTTCATAGGTTGCCCCCCATAAGTCACCATAGCTTAGCTGCCGAAGATGATGTAGCTGAGGAGTATCGCCTCGACCTGGCTCCAGTGCATCTGCGAGATACACGACAGCACTAACTGCATCCATATCGGGACTACCGAGGGTGTGTGCGGCAATCGCCCTCAGCACGACGGCATCCTTTACGCCAAATTGCTCTCGTGCCACTACCGCACCTACAGGCGCATGGAGCAAATGAGGGACTTGTTGCTCGGCTGGGTCGAGTTCCCAACCTTCTGCGGCGGCGATGGCTAACAACTTAGCAGGAGCAAAGCACTTGGCGAGATCATGCATGAGCGCGGCTTGCTGTGCCTGAGGTACCGATAACTGGTGGGCTTGAGCCAGAGCGATCGCCATTTTTTCAACTCGCAGAATATGCTGTAACCGTACGTCGGGCAAAGCTGTCTGCAACCAATGCAGAACTTCTTGGCGTAAAGCCGAAGACATCAAAGCAGTTTCCATAACCGTGAATATCGATCAGAGTAGCTAGGTAACTAAATGCAACTTGTGAATAAATTGCGGCTATCACAATTTTATTAGGTTAGGTAACGCTAACCGCTCTAGGTGATGCGCCATGATGCTGTGACAGCAAAGCAGCAACGCTTCAGAAGCATGATGGTGGTATCGATGAACTGTGTTTCACTACAGTGCGAATCAGTTTAGTGAATCACTCGCTCGTTAAATCTACGCCACGTGGTGCTGCTAAGGGCTGCTAAAAAGTTTCCGTTTCATGTAAAAACAATTCACTTCTCCGAATTTATGCATGGAGTTGAGAAATGCTCGCTAACATGTGGGGCAAAACTGCGTGAGTCATTGCTGACGTGTCAGGGCAATGGCTTTGCAGCTGCTCACGCCTACACGA
>CAZFWL010000476.1:0-3617 GCA_964522775.1 uncultured Halomicronema sp. | reverse complement strand
CAGGCATTGTTTGCCCTGACCTACTACTTAATGATGTCCGTCGGGGCGATCGCCGTCCTATGGTTTGCCATTCGCACCTATCGCCCCTTGCCTCCCGACTGGTTCAAGTTCAAGCTGCGCAGCAATTGGTGGCTGTGGGGCTTAGGTGGTTACTTTGTCACGCTGCCGCTCATGTTGACAGTTTCCGTGCTGAATCAACAGATCTGGCAAGGACAAGGGGGCAGCAATCCGCTTTTGCAAACCGTACTCGAAGCCCAAGATCCTCTCGCCCTTGCCATTTTCTTCACCACCGCTTTGGTAGCTGCTCCGCTATTTGAAGAGTTTTTGTTTCGCGGCTTTCTGCTACCTTCCCTGACCCGCTACATGCCCGTTTGGGGGGCGATCGCCGTTAGCAGCCTCATCTTTGCGATCGCTCATCTCAGTTTGTCAGAAGTGCTGCCGTTGGCGGTGCTCGGCGGCGTATTGGGAATTGTGTATACGCGATCGCGCAACCTCCTAGCTCCCATGCTGCTTCACAGCGCTTGGAATAGCGTCACCATGCTGGGGCTGTTCCTCCTCGGCAGCAGCGCTAACTAGCCGCTGGTTAGATCATCCAACGGCTTACTCCGGCTCAATCTCAACCGCCACATTGTTTGCGCTGGCGCTGGATGCGGTTTTGCAGTTCTTTGGTGAAGCCCATCTCAGCATCGGCGGCGAGGCGATCGAACTCGCGACGAAAGTGAGCCGCGACAGTGGGATTGCGGATGACCAACAAGTCTTCATCGTTGGTGTGGTTAGCGGCAGCACTCCAATTATGGGAACCAATGATGACGGTGTGGTTATCAATGAGGGCGAACTTGTGGTGTAGCTTGTCCCCTTCCGGCAGGTTAGGCATCCCGACGGTGGCGATGGGCTGCGTCCAAGGGCGATTGTGGGCTTCATATTTGCAGCGGTGGTCAGGCATCGCCGTCCCCAGCATGTCCAGCGCTTCGCTGTAGCTGCGGTAGATGAAGTTGCGATCCACTAGGGCTTGCACAGTGACGCCCGCTTGCGATTTTTGGGCGAGGTGATCGCTAATTCCCTGATCCGAAAAGACAAATAGCGCTAAATCAATGCTGCTGTTGGCCTGGGTCAATGTCTGGCTAATCAGTCCATTAACACTCTGCCGCCAGGGTTTCGTTTCCGACACGGGGGAAAACTGCACCGTAACTTCCGAACCGGGAATGTTCACGACGCGGGGCGATCGCACCGGCTTTTGTAAGCCAAACAAACTGTCTTCTTTACCCTTGGGCCCGTCTCCCCACAACAGGTCAAATTCATCTTCCAGCACTGCCGCTAGTTCAGGACTATCAATTTTCAGCAGGGCGTTGGCGTTACCGCGACTTTCTGCGGAGGCAAAATCGCCGTGCACTCCTGAAGTTGTCCAGTTGGCGGAACCCAGCACCACCGTGCGGCCATCCACCACCATAAATTTGTGGTGCATCAATCCACTGCCTTTGGAGCCATCCGCCGTGTCATCCAGCAGCGGCACCTGAGCTTTAGTCAAAATGCGGATGGCATCGCGCTGCTCCACCTCTTCTTGGGTAATTTTGCCATTGCCATTCCCGTCAATGAGTTTCTGCTTTTCGGAGTGTTTCGACTGCTGACGTTTGTCCATTTGCCCAGATTGAAAGTCATTCAGCGGCTGCCAGACTCGGTTGTACTGGTTTTCGACAATGATGCGCACCTTGACACCAGCTTGGGCGCGATCGCGAAGCGCTAAGGCAATTTTGGGTAGCGTGATTTCCTGGACCGCCACATCAATAGACGCAGTAGCTGAAGCGATCGCATCCAAAATCACTTGTTCCAAGTCATCGCCATGTCGTTGAATGCGGCGATAAGGATCGGTATAGACATTCGCCTGGGATTGATTGAAATAAACCTGAATGTAGGGATCTTGGGGCAAGGGAGACGCCAGCGACGGGCGACTAAACAGCGGCAATAACCAATGATGCAGTGCCAATACGAGCAAAATGGCACCCAACAAAAAAGCGCCTAGACGACCGTGTTTGCGAGCGAGGTGCATACCCTGACCTGTGGTGAAGCGACTGAATTTAGTGCGCCCAGGTGAACGCCCACCATAACCCCGCAAGATTGCGGAAATTTCCGATCTAGAGACTCATGATCGCGATTTCCTGCGCTAGACTTTGAAGCCGCGAGGTGCGAAACTTGCCAAATTGTCAGGAAACGCTGGCACTGATGCGTCTATTGCAACGTCATCTAATATCTACGCAGTTTCCCGAAAGGAGACATCAGGATTGAGAGTTGATTGGCTACTTCCCATGGGACTGGCAGTGACCAGTGCACTGGTTTATACCCTGCCAGCAGAAGCATCGCAGCTACGTTCTTGGCGGTTTGATCCCCAGCGTAATCAGTTAGTCTTCACCACTGATTCACCGGTTCAGCCCCGCGCTCAAATGGTCTTTAACCCGACCCGCGTCGTGATCGACCTACCGGGTACGACACTGGGCCGTCCCTCCCAGCGCCAGGCAGTCGGGGGCACGATTCGGGAAGTCCGATCAGGGCAGTTTGACTCCCAAACGGCGCGTCTGGTGATTGAACTGGCCCCCGGCTACACCCTTGATCCCCGGGCGGTGGAAGTACGCGGCGTGAGAAGTAATGAATGGGTTGTTCAGTTGCCGCAGCCACAGCAGGCTGGGGGGACTGCCGCACCTGGTCCGACCGGCAACACGGTCACTGGCGAATACTCGACCACCGGAGCCATGACGTTTTTGTCCGGGGTGGTGGCGACTGCCGATGGTTTCTTTATTCGCACCAGCGGCGAAATCCCGACAATTAATTTAGAGCGACAAGGGCAAGCGGGCGGCGAACGGCAAATTGTCATCGACCTCTTTGATAGTTCCATTTCACCTTTTTTGAAAGCGGAGGCGTTGCCCAACAACCGCTACAGCGTCAACCGCTGGGATATTACTCAAGATCCTCAGCGCAATGTGACCCGGGTCGTCATGACCCTGGCTCCAGGCAGTCCAGATTGGGAAGTGACGCCTACCAACATTGGGACTCAGACGGGCATCGTCTTAGTCCCCCCCAGTGGCGTTTCCATTAGCTCGGTTCCCGATAATCCATCTCGTGGCGGCAATCCCCAGATTGCGGTGCCCTCCACTCAACCGTCAGCCCAAATACCGCAACCAAACCTTCCCCCACAACCGACTAGACCGACGTTTCCCCCCGCCGTGAATAACGGTCGGGTCCGCGTCGCCATTGATCCGGGACATGGCGGACGGGATCCAGGCGCTGTGGGCATTGGCGGCCTGCAGGAAAAGAATGTCGTGTTCCCGGTATCGCTAAGGGTAGCCGAGCTACTACGTGAAGCTGGGGTCGATGTCGTAATGACGCGGACCTCCGACGTGACCCTCGATTTAGAACCGCGCACAGCGATCGCGAACAACGCTAACGCCACCATCTTCCTCAGCATTCACGCCAACGCCATCAGCATGAGCCGCCCGGACGTCAACGGAGTCGAAACGTACTATTACTCAGCAGCAGGGCGACAGCTAGCCAGTGTGATTCACGCCAATGTGTTGCGCGCCTCTGGGTTTGGCGATCGCGGCGTCAAGCAGGCTCGCTTTTATGTCCTG
>CAZFWL010000475.1:0-3623 GCA_964522775.1 uncultured Halomicronema sp. | reverse complement strand
CTAGCGCGGTCATTGCGCACCACCAGCTTGTCCTTCAGCCATGCCTTGGGGAAGCCACAATGGGCGTTCTTGACGTTACCAATGGTGTGCAGCCCAATCCGCGCCAGCACCACCGCCGTCTGCATGCTCCCAAACCAGGCATCCATGATGATGACCTGCTTCAGTGCCTGGATAGCTGTGAGTTGCAGGCTTGCTTGTAAATGCCGGCATGACCATTCTGGAGGCAAAAGACGGGGCAGAAGCACAGCAAAAAATTGAAGCTAGCCCCCCTGATCTCGTTGTGCTCGATATCGTCATGCCCAACATGAATGGGTACGAACTGACCCGCTGGATCAAAACTAATCCCAAAACCAAAGATGTTCCCGTCGTGATTTGTTCGTCTAAGGGTGAGGAATTCGATCGCTATTGGGGTATGAAGCAGGGAGCCGATGCGTACATTGCCAAGCCCTTTCGCCCGAATGAGATGGTCGAAACCGTGAAGCAACTGCTGCGGAGCCAACGATAGATTCGCCTTTGCAATCAAAACTTTGAAAGCCTGCTTTGGGTTACCCAAGCAGGCTTTTGTCGTCAGATCGGGAGGCATTATTGCCCCCCCATCAATAACCAGAGAAACCGTCGTTAATACGGCAACTCTTCGTAGTAAGACTCGGGCAAATTACTAACAGCCCGCTCGATCTCCGCCAGCGATCGGTTGTAACCCACAATCGCCTGCACCAAATTCACTTCCGCATTCGTCAGCTCCGACTGGGCATTCAAAATATCCAGCTGGGTACCAACCCCAGCGTCAAACCGCAGAATCGCCAAATCCAGAGCTTCTTGAGCTTGGGTCACGGCGAGTCGGGCAGTGCCGATATTAGTTTGGTTCGATTGCAGATTATAGTAGGCACTTTCAACACCCAAGCGGATAGTGTTGCGCGTTTCTTCAAAGTTGCGCTCGGCAATTTCCAGGTCGAGTTCACGCTGTCGAGCCCGCGCCCGCGCTGCGCCCCCTTCAAAAATCGTCCAAGACACCCGCGCCCCAAATGCATAGTTGTCACTAAAGCGATCGTCCTGATTAAAGAAGTCGCTGATATTGTAATTAGCAAACAAATCAACCTGCGGACCTAACGCCGCTAACTCCACCCGTCGCAGCAATTCGTTGACATCTCGCTGAGTGAGCTGCTGTTCTAGCTCGGCGCGATTTTGATAGGCCAGGACAATACTATCCTCTAGGGAAAGGGGCCAGTTACCCGCGATATCCACTGGCACCGTCGTAATTGTTAGCGACGGTGGTACGTTCAACCGTCGGGCCAGAGCCCGCTGGGCCACTTGACGAGACCGCTCAGAGTTGACCAAATCTTGTCTGGCGTTGGCCACTTGCACCTCAGCCCGCAACACATCGAAGCGAGTACCGACGCCAACTTCTTCTCTCAGCGAAGTGTCCTGCAAGTTGCGCTCAGCTTCCGCCAAAAACGCCTGGCTAATCCGAATGGCCTCGATCGCCGCTTGCAGGTCGTAATATTCATTCGCCGTCGCTAGACGCAGCTCTTCCCGACGCCGCTCAACCTCCAGCAAAGCCAATTGCACCTGCTCGGCAGCCGCGCCAATGGAGGCAGAGCGACGACCAGAGGAGAATACGTTGTAAACCAAGTCCAATTGGGTGGAATAGGAAACACCTAGTTCTTCTTGGCTTTCGGACTCAAACGTAAACCCACCGCCGGGCGTAGGAACTAGCTGAGTGTCGCCGGTAGTCGTCGTGTTTTGCCCTTGCACCGTGCCGTTAACCGACAGGGTGGGAAAGTTAGCCGCTTGAGCTTCCCGCAGTGACGCTTCACTGCGCTCCAGCTCTAGCAATGCCACCTGCAAATCAGGGTTATTGCGATAAGACAGCGCCAAAGTTTCCTCTAAGGTGAGTGGCTGAGTGCCAATAATTTCCACCTCTTCGGGCTGAGTTTGAATTAGCAGTGGGTTGGGGTCGGGATTCAGATACTCCAAGTCATCCAGCACTCGCTCATCCGGAATCGGGACATCCGCATCGCTGCTGCCATCAGCGGGCTCAGATAAAACTGGCGGAACCGCTTCAGTTGCCTCATCAACCCTATCAGTATCGCTTTCGGCCTCTGATGCTTCAGTATCGGCAACCGCCTCATCCTCAGCAAGCATCTCGTCTGTCACCGGGTCGGTAGAAGCTTCAGCGGCATCGCTCACCAAGTCAATCAGCTGGCGAGGGGCGGATTCGTCAACAACCGGCGACGCCTGAGCCAACAGCTGCTCCACACCAGTCAACCGATGAATCTCAGGGTTCACCGTCGCGGCTTCCCCAGATTTAGCCGACAACACCATGAGCCTGGAGAATAAAGGAGAGCGGCTTGCCGGTTGTGTGACAGTAGCTTTTTCAGCTTCCTGCCGTGCCTCCACAGCCGAGGCGGGGGACCCAACACCTAACAGGCTAACAATGGGTAACGCGATCGCGAGCCCCAGACGAACCCGCATAAACCAGGGTGACAGCATACCTTTCTGCATAGAGTCCTTAAAAGCTGAGGGAGAACAATACAGGTTGACGTGAGAACGTCTTGCCAAGAACACTTTACTAACCGGTTTAGTTTAAGGCAATACTAATCGGTTTAGTTTAATGGTCGGTTCAGTTTAATGGCGACACGTAACAAAGCGATAGTACGGGCTTTAAGCAGCCTTGAATCAATCCATCGACCCCGTCCACCGGAAAAATGGGTGTCTGCAAAGCATCACTGATAGATTCTACGCTCTGATCGTCTAAAAAGAGCCACTTTTGTGGATTGCCAGGATCGGTGGGTTTTAAGAGTACTGTAGGCAGTAGTAGCCCATCACCGAGGGGGCGATCGCGCAAATGACGCAACAGATCGTGACCAGTGAGTAACCCGGTTACAGTAATCGCTTGGCCCCAGTAATCACTATTCATCGCCGCCATTTCAACGGTGAGATTTTCGACCTGGTTCAGGCGTTGCAAAATCGGCTGAAAGGCCTGCTCCACAGCATTGCCCACGACCCAAGTAAGCCGTTTGGGCGTGTCTAGCCGGGGCGGCAAGTCAGCAGCAGCAAGGTCAAAAGCGGTTAAGAACTGGCGAATCGAACCGACGCCATTGCCCAGTTGCGGGTAGTCTTCATAGTCCGCTTCGGTGGGCAGCGATCGCCCGGCAATCAAAAACCACTCGTCGGCCAGCCAGGCAAATGTCGTATCGAATTGAGGTTTAAATTCTGCTTGCAAAGCCGTCACCTGATCGATGACTTCGCGCGCTTTCTCCGGCGTCACGGGCACTAGTTCATCTTCGCCAGGGCGAAAGCGGGTCAACCCCACGGGCACCACCGCCGCTGAGATCACGGCTGGCACCTCTCCCTGGTGAAATTGCGCCAAATCGCGCAGGGTCTGCTCTAAATGCTCGCCGTCGTTGATGCCGGGACACACCACCACTTGGGCATGAATCTGCAGTCGATGCTCCTGAAACCAGGCCAATTGCTGCAGCAGTTCACCCGCACGGGAATTCTTGAGTAAGCGAGATCGCACCGCTGGTTCTGTTGCATGAACGGACACAAACAAAGGTGACAGCCGCATTTGCGCAATGCGTTCCCATTCACTGCACACATCGTGCGTGAACTCTTTGTGTGGC